>JAERML010000299.1 GCA_016844425.1 Bacteroidota bacterium | reverse complement strand
GATGATGAAGCCCGGCCGTTGCCTTAAAGGGAACGCCAGTGGCTACACATGCATGGATGAACCGTGCAAGTTCGGCGCTGGAGGGAAACATTTCAGTACTGGTGCCGCCAGTGCGGACTTTGGCGCGCAGCCCGGTTGCCGCTATAGCAGAAATGAGTGGTTGTGGATCGGGACCAACGGGCAACTCGGTGTAGAGCTCCAGATCTGCCGGTTTTTGTTGAGCGAAATGGCTGATCTCTTCGACGCTTGATGCTTTGGTCTCAATCGCGCCAACTGCCGCCGATGCTGGTCCGTTTCGCTTGTTGAAGTCCCGGACAATGCTCATCTCTTTCTCAAAGTCTTGACTTACAAGCACGCTCAGCTTCCAGGGTGAGTGGGCCTTGGACTGTATTACGTCCTCAGCCGAAATTGAGAACTCGTCGAGACGGGAAACAGGAACTATGAAGCTTCCCAGCATCCACGCGTTCGGTCCGTTTCTATACTCGGCATAGTTGCGGACGGCGGTCGCCATATCCAGGCTGGCCGGGGGAAAAAGACCTGCGTAATCCACAATCCCGCGGAGGAACGTGTGGAGCGGGTTCATGGAAGCATCAGTGAGTAGGATTCCTTCCTCCAATTTTTGACTATCTCAGGAGGGTTAGCTTCTTCGTTTACGCGAGCGTTGGAAAAACATAAAGAGAAGAAGCTCAATGTGCAAGCCATCTTATTGCCGGTCCGGGCGCCCGAACGAAGCCGCCGCTCGACTTCTTACTAGCGGGTTGCTGAAAAACTAAATCATCGTCACGCTGAGCGAAGTCGAAGCGTGAAATCTGAAGCGCATGACAGGGTTCGGGTTCGACTCCGCTCACCCTGACGCAGATGTTCTAGAATAGGGCTTTTTCATCTTCCTGCTAGAAGAAAAACATCTTCACGGCGATGATCAGGAGAAAGACCGCGTAGAACTTACGCAGGTTGTCCACATGTGTCTTGTGTGCGACAGATGCACCGAGTCTGGCAAACGGGAGTGTTCCTACAATAATGGGAATGGAATGAAGATAGTCCACATACCCCAGCGTGTGGGGCGGAAGAAGTGGATTCCCCCACCCCTTCCAGACATAGCCGAGTGTTGCTGCAAATGCAGTAATGACGATCGTGGCGCTGGAGGTGCCGAGTGCTTTCTTCAACGGGAACTTGAGAAGTGTGTACATCATCGGAATGGAAAAAACTCCGCCTCCTACACCGGCAAGTGATGAGACAATTCCTACTACACCCCCCGTTGCCCCCAGCCCGGGAATGCCAAGGTTCGGTTTCTGCTCCCCCTTCGGCTTCTTTGATTCAATCAAGAGGCGAAACGAAGCGATCGTCACGACCGTGGCAAAAATCCGTTGCAACGCCTTCCCCTGCAACTCTGCGGCGATGGTGCTCCCGATGAACGCCCCGACAATGCTTGCAACTCCGAGGATAATCACAGCCCGCCAGACGACATGGCCGTTCTTTGCGTATTGGTAGGCTGATGTCATCGATGCAAAGATGACAATCAGCAGGCTCGTGCCGAACGCGACGTGGGTGGCAACGAGCGAGGAAACCGCGATAGTCTGGAAGTAGAAAAGAAGAATGGGGACGAGAATAATCCCGCCCCCCACACCAAAGAACCCCGCAAGAAATCCTGCAAGGCAGCCTGCAAGCAGAAGGATCAGAAGGCTGGCGATATCCATCAGTGCTTCAACTTTAGGGCGTACACTACCGGTGTCTTCAGGATACCGATTGCTGCAGCAAGCTGATCGTCGTTCGTGAGGGAGGCCGCAATTCTTCCTTGCTCACCCTTTGCACGCGCCATCAGCTCGATGTTCAGCTCATGCCTGATGTGGTCCTTGTACCTGTCGAATCCGCGCACCTTCTCCTTTTCCAATGCACTGACAAGAAGGTCAAGATCGGCCAGTACTTCCTTGCTGTAATACGATCGCTCGGCAATCTGGCGCAACTCTTTCACTTTCCCATCACTTTCTTCCTGGTAGTCGAACTTCTCCGCTTCGAGGAACTCACGGAAGGAGACAAGCACGCCGTCTGTAATGCCGGTGAAATCTTCCTTGCGATGATCTGCCATGTATTTATTGGCGAACTTGAAGAAGAGGGATTTCCGGTACAGTTCTCGAATCATCGGACCGATCTCTTCTTCCTTGACGACCGAGTCAGGGGCGATGCCGCCCAGTTCGTAGACCTTCCGTCCCCGCGCGGTCTTGAACTCCCGCTTGAGACTGTCCGGCACGGTGAGAAAAACACCGTTCCGGTCCTTGTGCATGTAATCGATCTCCTGGATACTTCTGCCACTGGGAATGTAATAGCGCGCGGTCGTGATCTTGAGTTGAGCACCATAGTTCAGTGGCTGGATGGTCTGGACCAGGCCTTTGCCAAACGTACGCGCACCCACGATGAGCCCGCGGTCCAGATCCTGGAGAGCACCGGCAACAATCTCGCTCGCGCTGGCACTGTTCCGGTCCGTGAGAACCACGAGCGGCGTTGCGGGAAGAAGCGGTTCTTCCAGTGAAGAGTATTGTTTGTCCGCATCGATCCGCCTTCCCTTTGTGCTCACCACAGGGCTTCCGCGCGGCACGAACTTGCTGACAACATCCACGGCCGCATCGAGCAAGCCACCAGGATTGCCACGCACATCCAGCACAACGCCTTTGATCGCCCCTTTCAATTTGATCTCCGCAATCGCCTGCCGTACCTCGTCACCCGCCCTCCGCGAGAAACGCTCCAGCCTGATGTACGCGACGCCACCGTCCAACAAATCGGCATAGGTGACGTTCTTCACCTGGATCTCCTCGCGGATCAACACGAACTGGATCGGCTCCTTCTCCCCTTCACGGCCGACAAGCACTTTGGTTTCGCTTCCCGGTTCGCCCCGTGTTAACGACCGAACTTCATTTGGCTTCATGGATCCGATGGCAATCCCGTCAACCTCGAGGATCCGGTCACCCGGCACAATCCCTGCCCGCTGCGCCGAGTACCCATCCATGACGGTGATAACCTGGATGGCTCCGTCCCGCTGACCGATGGTAACGCCGATGCCTCCGTACTTCCCGTTCGTCAGCAGGTCCACTTCATCGCCGTTTTCTTGATCGATGTACGTCGTGTACGGGTCGAGTGTCCCCAGCATGCCGTCGATGCCCGCCTGCATGAAGTGATCTCCTTGTACACACGACCGAACACATCGATACTCTTGTTGATCTTCAAAAAGTAATCGCTCTCGGGCGAGCTGATGAAGCCGGCAAACCCGACGACCAACGCCACCATCACGCCCGTCAGTATTACCGTGCGGACAACCTTCCCTGCATTCATACGCGTTCCTACCCCCTTACTTGATTGTTGATTCCTTGCGCCGTTCCACTGCCTGCCAGACTTGTGTTTTGACAGCGTCGATTGAGGCCAGCCCATCGACCAGAACGAAACGACCTGCTTCATGCCGGGCAATATCCAGATATCCTTTTCGTACACGCTCGTAGAACTCCCGTCCTCCACTCTCCATCCTGTCAAATGTCATTCCTGCCGCAGCCTTTCGCCGCTCGATTTCTTCCACAGGGATGTCCACCAGTATCGTGATGTCGGGATCGGTTCCTGCTGTGGCAATCTTGTTGATGTGGCGGACAGCCTCAAGGTTAAACCCGCGGCCGTAGCCTTGGTAGGCGGTCGTAGAGTCATAATACCGGTCGCACACAACAATCTCACCACGCTGGAGTGCCGGAACAATAACCTCCGCCACGAGTTGGGTCCGGCTAGCGGAGAACAGAAGAAGCTCCGCCGCTTCGGTCATTTCCAGATGACTCCTGTCCAGCAGGATCTCT
>JAERML010000298.1 GCA_016844425.1 Bacteroidota bacterium | reverse complement strand
ACGGATGGTCGGTATATCGAGCGGGTAGTAGAGCGTTGCGTACGATGTCGGGGAAAAAGAAGATTCCCACTCGCGCGTAAAGAAGACGTACAGGTTGATTGCCAGCAGCAGGAAGAACAGGAACGCAGATCCGCGAAGGAGCCATTGCCGTCGTGTCATGAGTTTGACCTTTCCTGAGATCGTTAGGAGGTTGCTGCAAATCCCATCCTCAAAGAAGAACTGAACCGCCAAGGCGCCAAGAACACAAAGAGATTCTTGAATTGTTGTTGAAAAAGCAATTTCAATATTATCTTGGCGTTCTTTGTGTCTTGGCGGTTTTCTATATTAAGTACCCGGTTAGTACTCGTTAACGTACCGAACGCGACTGCACGGATCAAGGGGAATCACATCGGCCGGAGAGCAGTTATCCCGTTACTTCGAGAAAACTAGTCTTCCGCCTGCGGATAGGAGGCAAATGTGGCGAGTCGGGGGAATTTCATTTATGTAGAAGGGTTGGAAAGGCGGGGCGGGCGAATTCGAATCAAGCGTTGACGAGTGCCGTGCGATTGAGGTGGTTCCATCAATTTCTTCAGTTCTCCTTTGACATCGCAATTTGCGATATCAAAGCACTGTGTTCATCCTTTGTGAGTACCAATCGCAGTGATCGTTTATGAGTTCGTCGCGGGTCGGGAGATCAGTCCTTTGGCCTTCGAGGCTTTTCTCGACCTTCTCCACCAAACGACGCCACCCGTTATAGCCGCTATGATGAAAACACATGTCCCAAGACCGACCTTTGCCAATGCAGGGAAGCTCCAGCTTACATGAAAATCCATCGGGGCATACTCGTTCATTGACGTATCCGGCACACCTGTCTTATAGAAACTGGTTAGGATGTGCCTGGTGTTTTCAGGCCTGACATCCCACACATCGTTTACATGACCACACTCAGAGAGAATGATCTGTCTGCCATGTCTCAGGAATGGCAGCAATTCGCTCGTGGCAAACTCCGCCGGTGTGGAAAAATCCACGTTTCCGCTCAGGAGCAGCGTTTCCACATCAGACTCACGCGGCTTCCGGAATGTCTCCGGCAGTTGCTGTGTCGGCCAACGACCGTAGCGTAAGGGGCCCCAGAGCAGTTTGCTCAGAGGCGAACCCAGGGGTGCATTGGGCGGCTCCATATCGTTGAGATAGTCTTGGGTAGAATCAAAGTCCGCACTAACGGCTTTCGAGCCAAGATCGCCCCAGTTGATCATCGAAGGCAGAACATAGTCGTATGCGAACGACATCAAGGCAAGACCACTCGGGTCTCCCTGTTCGGCGGCAACATAGGCATCGAAGACCATGGCAGCGGTAGCTCGATGAAAGAGAAGAGAAAATGTCACCGTCTTCACTTTTCCCGGATCGATCGAAAAAAGAAGCCACTTGCGTGGCATGGCGCTCAAAACCGTCCGCATGGTTGCATACAGGTCCTGACTCCTCAGCGACATGAGGGAGTCTTTGGACCAAAGAGCAGCGTAGTGCCTCAATTGTGCATCGATCATGCCGGGATCCCAGACGAAGTGACCGGGAGGATTGACGCCGATCATCGCCGATCGGGAGATGCGTGCCGGGTATGTGAGACCGTAGAGATACGCCACACGGGTGCCGTAGCTCTCACTCAACAGGTGAATGCGCTCATACCCAAGCGCCCTGCGGACTGATTCCATGTCTTCGATGACCTCGAGTATCGTGTACCCGTTAAGGTCGATGCCCTGAGCTGTCAGGCGCTGTGCACCGGCGCTCCATGCCTGGCCGATGCTTCTCATGGATGCCTCGCCCAACAGATCGTCCTCTTCACCTTTGAACGCCTTTTCAACTTCCGGGAGATGAAGAACGGTCGAGCCATCCACGCCCCTGTATCCGACAATAACGAAATCATGATCAGGAAGAAAAGACTCCAATCGTCCCCAGCTCATATTGCTTTGACCCGGTCCACCGGCAAGACCGAAAATCGGCTCAGCGGGACTTTTTGTGCGGGCGTGGATTCGAAGAACGGGGAGGGTCATCAAACGGGAGGTTGATTTCTTCCTATTCTCCGGTACCGTTATCGTTCCAAAGTCGGCGTCATAGTTCTCGGACCCTATCTCGTATATCCCGGCGTTGCTGACAAAGCTCTCCGCCCTGGCATCCATCGGCGGAGCAGGGTGAGAATGCCTGTTTGCGCTACACCCGAAGCCGGAGATCAAGATCGTTGCATAGAGAAGGATGGTTTTGGCCGTCTGTTCCATGAATTGATTCCATTGCTTGTTGTACATGGTAGTAAATTTCCCGCCGCACAATCTGAGGGCAAGCCGTTAGGTCTGTGGCGTTTGCATCCGGGGATGTCGATTCACTTCAAATCTCCACGGAGCTTGTTCAACAGGTTGGCGACTCCAGAAGCTCTTGTTTTTCGAGACGCCCCGGCTGGAACACCCTTTGACTACGTCCTTCGACTCGCTGCGCTCGCTCAGGACTCCGCTCAGGGTGTCGTCTCTTTTCTTGTTTGAATAATAACAACCAGACATCCTGAGCGACCGACCAAACAACTTCAAATTTTACATTCCT
>JAERML010000297.1 GCA_016844425.1 Bacteroidota bacterium | reverse complement strand
GTCAGCAGCCGCTCACCAAGCAGTTCGTACTTGTAGTTCGCTCCCAACTCCTCGACAACATCCTTCAGCTGATTCGACCCGAAGAACCGATCCACTTCGGGGATCTCTTGCGCAAGGTCGACCTGGTAGCGCTCGGTCAGGCACCCCATTGCGTAGACCTTCTTCAACTTCCCCTTCGACTTGCGCTTCACATTCTGGATGATCATGTCGATGGATTCTTCCTTTGCCGCTTCGATGAAGCCGCAGGTATTGATCACTGCGACGTCGGCGTCCTCGATCGTCGGAGTAATCTCGATGTTGCTCAACTGCAGCTGCGCCATCAGCTTTTCCGAATCCACCACGTTCTTCGCGCATCCCATGGTGATCACATGCACCTTTTGCTTCACTTCCGTGCTCACAATGCTCCTTTGGCTTTCAAAAAACGATGAAGTCAAGGTAGAGGAAAATCACCGGCGAGACGAGGATCAGGCTGTCGAATCTGTCCATCACTCCTCCATGCCCCGGTATCAACCCGGACGAATCCTTGACACCGGCATCCCGCTTCAGCAACGATTCCACCATATCACCAAGTTGTCCGAACACGCCTACAATGCTTCCACACACGATCGCGCTGGTCATAGTCATGTAGGGCAATGCAACCTCCCTTGCCGCTACAAACGCCAATACTGCCCCAATGAATCCCGCCACCGCTCCTTCCCAGGTCTTGTTCGGACTGACACGGGGAAAAAGCTTGTGTCTCCCCCACGCACGTCCTGCAAAGAATGCGGCCGAGTCGCACACCCAGATGGAAGCAAGCACGGTGATGACGGTGTAGCCTCCCCACGCATAGACTTTCTCCACAATGTCCGCGGCGATCTCAATGCCGTGAACATCAAAGTAGAGGAACACGGGGAAGTCCGCGGGAACAAACAGCTCGCGAAGCCCGATGAACGAGCCAAGAAAGAACGAAACATAGAACACACCAAAAAGCGTGACGGCGACATTTATCAGGGCTGAACCATTGTTCCTGAACAATTCGATCAGGACAATCGTTGGAACAAAGACCAACGCCAGGATCAGGAACCACTGCGCCATCGAGGGAAGCGGAATGGCCAGCCCCCATCCGGTTGCCGCTTCAAGGATGACGTACTGCAACTTGTCGTAGACAAAAACAGCATTAACACAGAGACCGAATACCAGCCCTGTCACCACTTGCGGGCGAGCCGCTTTGGCACGTGCGAGCCTGTAATACTCGTACAGCGACAGCGCGGAGATTAGCGCCATCAACCCGAAGAAATAAAATCCTCCCGACATACTAACCAGGAGGATCAAAGGGATAGCAACAAGCGCAACGAGTATTCGGGCTGTAAGGTTGCTCAATGACCTGCAGTCTATACGTGAATGTGGCGTTCCGGTTGCTTTTTCTCCGTCGCCGCAAGATAGCGCGCGGCCTCCTCCGCCTCGTCTTTCGGGACCATCACCTCCGTCACCGCAAGATCACCGACCGTCGTGAAGTACATCCTGTCACTCTGTGAGAAGACCGTGGCCGGAATCCCCGCGCTCTCCAGATTGGCCTTGATCATCTCCGCTTCATATTGGGTCGAGGTGCTGCAGATGGCAACCCAATCAAATGCCATCTTCACGTGTTCATCATTGCTGCAGAACATCCGACCCTGCTTCGTAACGGCGCACGAAAGGCACACCGTTTTCCCACAGACCACACAACGGCCAGTGGCCTCATCCTCCTTATGTGTCTCGCACCGGATATCCATACCCCCTTCCGCTGACCAGCCGAGGAGTATGCCACAATGGGGACAAAACGTAGCCTCTTCTTCTATCAACTCATCGCAGGATTCACAGCGGACCGGCTCCCCGGCTACCAACGTTGTCCGGCAATCCGGACAGACCGTCGCACCCACGACGTATTCATATCCACACTCCCGGCAGTAGGGCATGGCTTCCTCCTCACGATTCTGATCTCACAGTGGGTTCCGTGACTTGTACAAAATAGTAAGTTGCCGCTAAAAATACCACACCAAAGAGGAGATAATTGGCTACTAACAAGGCGGGAGAAGCAGTGCCGGAAGGGGCGAGTGCGACAAAGTCATCGTCCACCTGGAGATAGGCAGCAACGCAGGCGACGAAGTTGTTGAAGAAGTGGGCCGAGATGGCCACGGTAATGTTTTGTGAGCGATAGACAATGTACCCCAGGTAGCAGCCAAGGATAGCAAGCGGAACGAGTGAGTATGGAATAAGATGGAACGCAGCAAAGATGACCCCTGTGATAATCGCCCCACGGGGGCCGACCACAACTTCTTCGAAGCTCCGCTGGATCAGGCCACGGAATAACAGTTCCTCCGAAACGGCAGGGACAAGAGCCACGACCACCACAACGAACAACAATTCCAGCGGTGTGTGGGCGGTGACCAGCACGACATATGTCTGCTCGATGGACTGGAATTGCATCCTGAAGGAGCATGTAGCCCTGCAGCACCTGCTGAAGGGCAAACACCGCCACCGCAGTCAGAAGGATTTCCTTGTAGTCCGGTACTTTGAGTCGGGCAAACTCAATCACGCGGGGTGCACGCAGCCGCATCAAGACAAGTGTTGGAAAAAGGATAAATACGATCTGGCCAATCAGTGTTGCCCACCGAACGAGCTGAACATTATCCTCCGTGACTGTGCCCTGGAAGAGGAGCAATGTGATGCCACCCCCCACAGCCTGGTAGAGAAAGAAGACAAGAGCGAGTGTGATGATGGCAAAAGGGACGGGGGCCAGACGCTGAAAGAAGGGAACCTGAGGCGGTGGAGATGGAGTAGGTTGTTCAGAAACTGGAATCTCTGTCATTGTTACTCAATG
>JAERML010000079.1 GCA_016844425.1 Bacteroidota bacterium | reverse complement strand
GGTGGCGGGCAGGACTGAGCTTCATGGCGAGTGAGATTTCCTTTGAAGGCGCGATGCTCATCTCGCCACGAATGTTTCGAATGGATTCAATGACATTCTGGACGAATCCCATTTCATCTTCAACCTGTTTGTCAATCATTCGATTATCGGGCTGGAAGATCTGGGAGCGCATGATGGTTTCGCCCGCCGTCCTCTTCCGGATGTTCTGCCACAGCTCTTCTGTAACGAACGGCATGAGAGGGTGCAGGAGCCGTAGAGCGCCATCAAAAATGTCAAGTGCGCGGCTGACCACGGCCTGCTTCGCTTCCAGTGGCTCGCTGCCGTACAATCTGGACTTGATCATCTCTACATACCAATCGCAGTAGTCATGCCAGAAGAACTCATAAATCGTCTTCGAGACCCGGTTGATCTCGTAATCCTTCAGGGAGGCGACGATCTCCTGCGTTGTTGAATGGAACCGGGAGAGTATCCACCGGTCTGCGACGATCTCCTGCGTTGTTGAATGGAACCGGGAAAGAATCCACCGGTCTGCGAGATCGAGATGGTCGAGGTTGAAGTCCGTTCGCTTCGGTGCCTCGCCGGTTTGGTCGCGGTTCATCAGAAGGAAGCGACCCGCGTTCCAGATCTTGTTGGCAAAATTCCGGCCGATTTCATTTTTCTCTGGAGAGTAGATGATATCCTGGCCGAGAGGAGCAAGATAGAGAATTGTGAAGCGAACGGCATCCGCCCCATATTCCGCGATAAGGTCCAGAGGCTCGGGAGAATTGCCGAGCGATTTCGACATCTTGCGTCCCTTGTTATCCCGGACGATGCTCGTGAAGTACACATCCTTGAAGGGGATATTCTGCTGTGGATGAGACGAACCAGTGAAAGAGGGACCGAACTTCAGCCCCGCCATGATCATCCGCGCCACCCAGAAGAAGATGATCTCCGGGGCGGTAACAAGTGTGTTGGTCGGATAGAAGTATTTCAGGTCGGCCGCTTTGCCGGTGGTGTTCTGCTGTGGCCAGTCGTGCACCGAGAATGGCCAGAGCCACGATGAGAACCATGTGTCCAGCACGTCTTCATCCTGCCGCAGGTTGGTGCTGTCGCAGTGCGGACACTTCTCCGGCGTCGTTCTGCTGACAATTGGTTTCTTGCATTCGAGTGTGCAGTGATCATCACCGATGCAATACCACACGGGAATACGGTGTCCCCACCAGAGCTGCCGGGAGATGCACCAGTCCCGTATGTTCGTCATCCAGTGCTCATATACTTTCGTCCAACGGTCGGGGTAGAACCTGATCGTACCATCCAAGACAACCTTCAACGCAGGTTCGGCAAGCGGCTTCATCCGGACGAACCATTGATCGGAGAGGTACGGCTCGATCACGGTGTCGCACCTGTAGCATCGCCCGATGCTGTTGGTATGGTCCTCCGTCTTCAGCAGTAAACCCTGTTCCTCAAGATCCCGGAGGATTGCCTTGCGCGCATCGTAGCGATCCATGCCCCGGTACTTTTCAGGTACGGCATCATTCAGGCTGGCCGATACGTCGAAGATGTTGACTTGTGGAAGATTGTGCCGCTGCCCGATCCAGTAGTCGTTGGGATCATGGGCGGGTGTGATTTTTACCATTCCCGTCCCGAATGCCGGGTCAACATACTCATCGGCAATGATCGGGATCTGTTTCCCGGTGAGAGGCAGTGTCGCCGCCCGTCCGACGAGTCTAGCGTACCGTTCATCGTTCGGGTGAACGGCGATGGCGACATCTCCGAGCATTGTCTCCGGCCTCGTGGTGGCCACGATCGCGTGACCGATATATCCTTCGCCTTCGGTTTCGTCGTCGATGGGGTACTTCACATAGTAGAGCTTGCCTTGCTGCTCGGAATAATTCACTTCGTCATCGCTGATCGCAGTGTGATCCTTGGGACACCAGTTGACAACGTATTTGCCACGATAGATGAGCCCGTCTTCGTACAGGCGGACGAACGCCTCCCGCACAGCCGCAGAGAGAGTATCGTCCATTGTGAACTTCTCCCGCTCCCAATCGCAGGACGAGCCAAGCGTTCGGAGTTGCTTGATGATCACACCGCCATACTGCTTCTTCCATTCCCACACTCTCTCCACGAATTTCTCCCGGCCCAGATCATGGCGTGTCACCCCCTCTTTCTTCAGCGCTTTCTCCACCACATTCTGGGTTGCGATGCCTGCGTGGTCCATGCCGGGAATCCAACATGCTTCGTATCCCGTCATTCGCTTATAGCGTATGAAGGCATCCTGCAGCGTGTTGTTCAGGATGTGCCCCATGTGCAGCACACCGGTGACGTTGGGGGGTGGAATGACAACGGTGTAAGGTTGCTTTGCCGGGTTGACCGTCGCGTGGAAGAAAGCATGCTCTTCCCAATAGGCGTACCACTTCGTCTCGACATCGCCAGGGGAATAGACTTTTGCTAAGGCATCCTGTGCAGCTGGTTCAGACAAAGAGAGACTCCAATATTACGGTGGTCGGAATGGCGAGAAAACAAATGAAGCGGCCTGGGGCGGACTACCGAACGGTGAACCGGCGTTCCACTTCGCTGGTGTTGCCCATCTTGTCCGTGATGCGAATCGTGAGGTGGTGGGAACCCCGCTCCAGCGGGTCATTGACCTGGTAGATTGCCCGACGATGCTCGCCATCTATTTCAGGTATGACGACTGCACTGTCAATGTACATTTTTAGCTCGTTATATTCAACGCCGGAGAGGTTGTCGCCGTAGTGAAAAGTGATGACGGGTCGTCTGCTTGAGGTTCTGGCGATGTTCAGACGCGAAATGTGTGGCGGAGTGTCATCAACCATGACTGAAAGATCTCCCAGTGTCCTGCTGATCGTTCCTTGAAGTCGTGTCTCGGAGCCCTGGTTCGATGATGAGAGAAATTCCATGCCCCCAAGTCCGTGGAAGAAGAGACCCTGTCCGCGCTTTGCCGGGTTGACCGTCACGCTTACCCTGATCGGTTTGTTCAGCACGGTGTTTTCAGGCATCAGGGTGTAGTGCACTTCGTCATCGTCGAGATGTTTTGTCATCTGCATCAGGACAGTCTTGAACACCGAGGACGAATCGTACGAGAGAAGGAGGTTCCCTCCGTCAAGTTCAATCGTGCCGGAATGTTGCGGACGGAGGGGGAACATATCAAACTCATCGTTCGAAGTCACTGCCCGACCGTTGACCTCTGCTTCGGCAACAAGGCGGCGCATGCCCATATGGTTGCTCGGGCGAAATGTGCCGACGTACTCATCGATGTCAATCGCCCGGAGTGTGATGGTTCGTTTGTCGGATCCTTCGTAGATGAAGACCCTTGGGGCCGAGGTGATCGGCTGGGATGCGCGGACAATCACGCGAACGAAATCGGGTCCGACTTCACGCTCAATGAAAAGCGCGCCGTTATTTCCCTCGGGCTTGTGAATGAAATGGAACCGTGGGAGTGAGCGGGTACCCCAGGCGTTCTCAGCTACCACTTTCACAACGTCAGCTCTCTCCTTCAGATAGCCGATGTCGATCAGGTTTCCATTCGCGTATCCTTCGGGTGTCATTGTCTTCAAGGTCCAATCGGACTGACCATGACGTTTGGCATAGAGAAGTATCTTGCTGACGTGCGTGATGTCATCGAACGTCAGCCTGAGACTGTCGTGTGACTTGTCAATGTCAAAATCGGGGGCGTGGTTGAGAATTAGTCTCCCGTCAAGCTCGGAGCTGTTGTTATTGAAGTCAGTCGAAACGATACGAAACTCGTGAGGACCTTCAGCAAACTCACCGGTGTGGATCACGCCAGCACCATTGGCCTTCGGCTTATAGAAAGGGAGATCGTTCTGGGAATCCATGTAGAGCTTCTCGAACCGGCCGCGACCGCGGTCGAGGAGTGACCAGTCATAATAAAGCCCGATCTGATGGGCTTCCTTCCCGGGGACTCGGTCTAGTTGCACCGCATAGACAAGTGTGTCGTCAATGTACAGCTTGTGGCTATAGACGCCATGCTTGTAATGCGAGCCGTTCGAACGGTCACGCACCTCCACCGCCATTCCTATCGTTCCTGTGAGCTGGACGGTCTCTGCGATGCGATAGCGGTTTCCTTTCACGAGTCTGGCGTTGAATATCCGTGGCTGCCATGTCCGGTCCACCATTGATTCCTCACCCAGAGGAGTAATGGCGACCCGTCTGAATGCGGGGGCGATGTTGTCCGTTGCGTTGATGTTTTCACCGAGGAGCGGGTTTACAGGGTTCAGGTTCACATCCCGAATCTCGAAGTGAAGATGGGGTGTTCCCACTCCGGTGTCGCCGGTGTAGGCAATGATGTCTCCTTTGCGCACCGGGAACTCCGTCGGCGTACACTCAATGGAAACCGGATAACATTCCCGCCGTGCTTGCTCTTGTGCGACACGTGCGCTAATCTCCTTATTGAACCGTGCGAGGTGTGCATAGGTGGTGTAGTAGCCGTCGTAGTGCCGTACGTAGAGCATCTTGCCGTACCCGTCCGGGCTGACACTGATGCGGGCAACGTAGCCATCGCGTGTGGCAAAGACGCGGTAGCCGGTTCTGTTCCCAGTGCTCACATCAATCCCGCCGTGGAAGTGCGACCGGCGGAACTCAGCGAATGTTGAAGTCATCACACGGCCGGCATCGGTAGGCCAGGAGTAATCCGAGAGATCAGTTCGGATGGAATCGTACGGGTTGGGTGTTGCTGTTGGCGGAGGCTGGATGGGGTGAAGCAGCGTTTCTGAATGTCGGGCGACCGAGAGTGAAACCAGGAGGGCGACAAGCCCGATACCGAGCGTGGTGTAGAACAGCTTTCCCATCATTCGCTTGTGTCCACTATCCCTGCTGACCGAATTGTTGTGTGATGGTGGGTTGGATGGAGGATGCCATCCGCTGGGATTGTCGAGCGATAATCTCACGGGCGAGCGCGAGGTAGGCCGCCGACCCACGTGAATTCACATTGTAGAGAATCGCCGGCTTGCCGTAGAAGCTTGCCTCACTCAGGATGGTGTTCTTGGGGATGATGGTCTCAAACATGTGCTGGTGATACTTGGAGCGGAGTTCGCGCACGGTGATGTCCGTGACACGCGTGTTGGGCTCATGCATGGTGAGCAAGATCCCTTCCACCTCGAGGTTCTTGTTGGCGACGTCGCGCATCCACTCCAGATATTTGAAGAGCTTATCCACAGCATCGAGCGAAAAGTGGCCGGCCTTCACCGGGAGAAGAACCGAGTCGGCTGCAGTGAGTGCATTGGTGGAGAGGCCACGCAACAGAGGGGGACAATCGATAATGACATAGTCGTATTGTTGTGCGACGCCACGTAAGGCATTCTTCAGAATTGATCTGTTGTCTGCCAGTCGCATGAACCGCTCCTCATCTGGAGCGATTGTATATTGGACGGAACAAAATCCAGGAATGAAAGCTCCGTCTTGTGGACGGCGTTGTTCAAGCCTGAGACGAAGTTGAAGACCTCAAACATCCCTGCCTTGATGTTTCCTTCTGTGAACCCAAGGGAAAGGCCTGAAGCCCCAAATGAGTCCATGTCGATCAGAAGTGTTCGCTGTTCTGCGACGGCGAGACTTGCGGCGAGGTTCACCGCAGTGGTTGTTTTTCCGACACCTCCCTTGGGAAGTGCAACTGCAATTATGCGTGCCATGTTTCTAGAGACCTCTTAGTGCATTGTTTTTTTGCCCACACCCACGCGCACCACACCTACCGATTCTAGTTCAGCTTCGAGAACGTCACCGGGAACCACCCGGCCAACTCCTTCCGGCGTTCCCGTGAAGATCAGATCACCCGGTTCAAGCGTAAATAAGGAAGACAAATACGATACCAGGTAGTCAACGCGAAAAATCATCTCCCGTGTGTTTGAATGCTGCCGCAATTCTCCGTTTACCTTCAGCGAGATGTCCAAATTGTGAGGATCAAGTACCTGCTCCCTTCGCACAATTGTAGAAACAGGAGCAGAGGTATCGAACCCTTTTGCCACACTCCAAGGGAGTCCCTTCTTCTTCGCCTCTGCCTGTACATCCCGCAAAGTCATGTCGAGACCGACCGCGTATCCGTCAATATGATGATACGCTTGATGCATCGGGATGCTCGCCCCCCTCTTTCCAATCACAATCACCATTTCAACTTCATGATGAAGGTCGTTTGAAATGGTCGGGATGATCACCGTGCCGCCACTTTGAATAACAGCAGAAGCCGGCTTCAGGAACACAATTGGAGCCTCGGGACTCTCGGCATGCATCTCCTTTGCATGCGCAGCGTAGTTTCTTCCTAGACAAAGTATCTTTCCGACTGAAACTGTTCTATCGGAATCCAGAAACCTAAGCGTGCTCATCAAAAGCAAATTACCATTGCAGACGTTAAGAATATAGTTAGGTGAGGGAACTTTAGCAAGTGTAAACTCAGCAATCTAAAAAAGTCTGCGACTCGTTTTCGTTGGCTTGCAAGTGTCTTGGATAATATCTACTTTTGCACATTAAGTTTTGGTTGAGAGAGAATGGTTAAGTTGACAACTACCTACGCCGAAGCGGGCGTCAATATCGCAGAGGGCGACCGGTTGGTCGACCAAATAAGGCGGTCCGTCCGATCTACATATTCGAAGTCTGTCCTCGGCGACGTCGGGGCTTTCGGAGCATTCTTCGACGCACGGTTCCCCAAATACAAGTCTCCTGTACTGGTAACAAGCGTCGATGGTGTCGGCACGAAGCTGCTCGTTGCACAGATGATGGGCCGCCACGATACGGTAGGTCAGGATCTCGTGAACCACTGTGTTAACGACATTCTCGTCTGTGGGGCCAAGCCGCTCTACTTTCTTGACTACTTCGCAACCGGAAGGCTGAATGCAGATGTTGCAGCGCAAGTATTAAGCGGGTTTGTTAAGGCGTGCAAGGAAAACCAATGCTCACTGGTAGGAGGCGAGACCGCAGAAATGCCGGGGATGTACAGGGACGACGAGTACGATCTCGCGGGTACGATTGTCGGCGTGGTGGAAAAAAAAGAGATTATCGATGGCAAACGCATCCGAAGCGGTGATGTGTTGATCGGGATTCCATCGACGGGTCTACATACAAACGGGTTCTCGCTCGCCAGGAAAGTGCTGTTCAGTCGTTTTAGTGTCGAT
>JAERML010000296.1 GCA_016844425.1 Bacteroidota bacterium | reverse complement strand
GGCCTGTCTTCCATAAGTCTAGCTGCTTCCTTAAGGATTGACGTTGGACTCACCGTGATAGGCCTGGCTGTCATGACGTCGGAGGCGCGCAGGGGGCGGATATCATCATGTGTTGAAAGGGCGCGGCGGAGATCGCCATCCGTAATAATTCCCGCAAGACCCCGTGCCTCGTCGATGACACATGCTGCGCCGAGAGGATGCTGCGTCATGGCAACGACCACCTGGCGCAACGAATCCCCCGGAGCGACCCACGCCACTTCATCACCTGTGTGCATTACATCGGACACTCGATAGAGTAGAGTACGACCGAGTTGACCTGCGGGGTGAAACCGCGCAAAATCCAGATCGGTAAATCCACGGGCTTTCATCAGTGCCGTCGCCAGTGCGTCACCGAGCGCAAGGGCAACCGTGCTGCTGGAAGTCGGAGCAAGATTCAAAGGATCAGCCTCACGGTCCACACGTGCGTCGAGAACAACATTGACCTTCTGTGCCAGTGGCGCAGTCAGGCTGCCAAGGATCCCGATCAACGGGGACCGAAACTGACGCAGCATCGGAATAATCTGCATGAGTTCCGCCGTGGTTCCACTCTTGGAGATCAGAATGGTGGGATCCCCCGGCTCATACATTCCAAGATCCCCGTGCGCGGCTTCTCCTGCATGCAGGAACACAGCCGGCGTCCCTGTACTGCACAGAGTTGCCGCAATCTTCTGGCCGACGTGCCCGGATTTTCCCAAACCCATCACGACAACCTTCCCTTCCTGCGTCAGGATCAACTCCACCGCTTTTACGATGTTGTCGTCGAGCCGCGATGCCGCAGTCTTGATGGCATCGGCCTCGGCCTGCATCACGCTCCGCGCCGACTCCAGGCACTCCGAAGGATTGAACGTCTCACCACGCCTCACCCGTTTTCTCTCACTCTGCTCTTTTGGAGGAACGGCTTCCTGATTCATGCGCGATGCACCCGACTGTCTCTGCCAGGGACGACATTCCGTGTATCGACAATGGGAACGTTGTACGATGTGAGATCCATTTTCTTATACTCGTCATGTGCCGTGGCGATTAACATGAGATCGTACGCGCCCGAGATCTCCGCGGATTTTCGCCCTGCATACCTGGAGAATTCACGCGATGGCCGGATAACGGGGACGTATGGATCATTGTAGCTGACAACTGCACCCCTCTCTTCAAGCTTCTCCATGAGGTGATACGAAGGAGACTCCCGGTCGTCGTCGACATTCGGTTTGTAGGCAAGCCCCAGGATCAGCACCTTGGATCCTTTGAGTGGCTTTCCCAAACCGTTCAACACTTCCATGACACGCTGCACGACAAAGTCCGGCATCGCCGTATTGATTTCACCAGCCAGCTCGATGAACTTTGTCGGAACACCGTACTCCCGCGCCTTCCATGTCAGGTAAAACGGATCAATGGGAATGCAATGTCCGCCCAGTCCTGGCCCCGGGTAGAACGGCATATACCCGAACGGCTTCGTCTTGGCGGCCTCGATCACTTCCCAGATGTCGATGCCCATCTTCATGAACGTGGTCTTCAGTTCATTCACCAGCGCAATGTTCACCGCGCGAAACGTATTCTCCACCAGCTTGGTGGCCTCTGCTGCACGAGTTGACGACACGGGAACAGTGCGCACGACGATCTGTTGATACACTTTCTCTGCAACTGCCAAGCCTTCCGGAGTGGTTGACCCAACGACTTTGGGGATTGTCTCTGTGGTGAAGTCCGTCCTGCTTGGATCTTCCCGTTCCGGAGAGAATGCCACATAGAAATCCTTGTCGACCTTCAGCCCGCTCTTTTCCAGAATCGGGATCATTACTTCTTCCGTTGTTCCCGGATATGTTGTCGACTCCAGAACGATGAGCTGGCCCTTCCGGACGTGCGGGACAAGACTCTCACATGTCAAAACAATGAACGACATATCCGGCTCACGGTTCTTGTTCAACGGCGTGGGGACGGCAATCAGAATGGCATCACAATCGCGAGCCTTGCCGAAATCAGTTGTCGCGTTCAACAGCCCTGTGGCCACCGCTTTCTTCACCCGCGACGGCGAGATGTGTTTGATATACGACTCCCCCTTCAGGAGCGCCTCGGTTTTTTTTGCATCGATATCCAGACCAATACCGCGGAACCCTTTCTCAATAAAACAAAGGAGCAGTGGCAATCCAACGTAGCCCAATCCAACAACGCCAATTACTGCTTGCTTCTTTTCAATCCTGGCAATCAATTCAGAAGTCATGGAACCTGTCTCGAAATGTGAAGAATGCTTGTTTCTTTTTGGTCCAGCCTGCTTTCAACACTTCTTGCGGCTGCATCACTTTGGATAGGGATGCATTGATGTCAAAGCAGAGCACCTGGAAAGTGCGGTGTTCGCCAGGGCAGGTCCTAATGAACCTAGCAGGCTGCTGAAAAACACAGTGCAACAACAGAACTCATCCCCCGGCCCCTTCTCTTACAAAAGAGAAGGGGTGATTTCAGCGCAGATTCACCTAAGTCCCTCTCTTCCCAAGAGAGGCCTGCCCGCCTCTGGGCATGCATTGAGGCAGGCGGGGATTTAGCCTGCCTGCTCTGCCGGTAT
>JAERML010000295.1 GCA_016844425.1 Bacteroidota bacterium | reverse complement strand
GGCTAATACTGAAGGAATCGAGGGAGGAAGGAATCCTCAGGACCGGGTGAGGTAGTCGCTCAGGGTTGGAGTGAAGAGAATACTCAGCCAGAACAGCCGCCCGAGGGCAAATGCCCAGATGAGGCGGGGACTGAACTTGACATGCATGAAGTAGCTCCGCAAAATTCCCGTTCGTTCTCCGCGCTGTTGAAGAAACTTACATCCATCCGTTGCGCTTGAAGACCCATAGCATCCCGACACCAACCGCAAGCATGAAGACTGCTGCAGACGCAACGCCGTATTCCCACTCCGCTCCCGGCAGAAACCTGAAGTTCATGCCGAAGAACCCGGTGATGAAACTAAGAGGAAGGAAGATGGTGGAGATGATGGTCAGGACCTTCATCACCCGGTTGAGGTTGTTGGAAGTAACTGAGAGGTATGCATCGAGGAGTCCGGAAACCATGTCACGGTATGATTCTGCAAGATCCGTCATCCGCACGAGATGGTCATAAACGTTGCGGTAGTAGATCATTTCATCATGTGCGATGAGGGAGAACTCTCCCCGCGAGAGCCGGTTGAGCATCTCGCGCTGGTATACCGCGATCCGTCGGATTGTCATGATATCTTTCTTCAGGCGGAGTATTCGCACCATTGTCCGTTGGGAAGGAGAACGGAAGACCTCTTCCTCCATGTCATCGATCGCGTCATCCAGGGCATCAAGGAGGGGCGTATAGTTGTCAACGATATCATCGATAATATAGTGGAAGAGAAAGTCCGGCCCCTTCCCAAGTGTCTGCGGGTTTTTCGCGCAGAGCTGGGCGGCATTCGTGATGGAGCGAAGCGGCTTATAGTGGTGGGTAACCAGTGCGCGCTTGGAGAGGAACGCGCTCAACTGGGAAGTCCTGATCTCGACGTGGTTGTTCCTCTTCCCTTCCGCAACGCCTGCATTCTCCACAGGATTGAAAATCACAAAGAGGTAGTCGGCAAAGTCCTCCACTTTTGGCAGGTGACCCTCGTCCTCCATCCCCCGCTGGGTATCTTCAATCGCAAGTGGATGGAAATCGAACAGGGCAACGAGCAGCGTTTCTTCTTCTGCATCCGACGGGTTGTCCAGATCCACCCAGAGCACTCCCTCCGGCTGCTGCAAGCAATGGCTCAGCTCTTTGATCGAGAGCTTCTTGATCTCATTGTTGAGGTAGTGATAGATGGTGACCATGCGATATCCGGTGTTGTGAGTTTGTGGCCCCGCAGGCCGTGCGGTTTCAAGGGTTGGAATGGGAAGGCGCCCTGAATTCCTGCGGAGACTTCAGGGCCGTGCGTAATATTGAGAAATCCCGGGAGATTGTCAACGAACGGACGCTTCTGCTACGTGACTGTTACACCTTGGGTCTCCCCATTGGTAGGCACTGCGCGCACCCAGTCGCCGAAGTTGCTCAGTTCCTCCATCCGGCACGACCAAACCAGTTTGTCCTCCCAGACCGTAATGTCTGGACATCCATCACACATGCTGAGCGCGCCATTCACCATAAAATCGGCCGGCTGGATAATCATCACGGATTGGAGGTGGAGCTTCTTGAAAAAAAGGCGCGGCGCGCGAACCGCGTCGTGCAGGTACGCAGTGGCCGTGCGGGCCAGGCCCTTGTCGAGAGGTGAGAGAAGGAGCATCGACTTTGCCCGTCCGAGAACTTTGGGCTTGGTGTAGGCAAGGTACGAGCCGTTCAAAAGGTGATGCAGTGTCTGTGAGAGCTCCATGAACTTTGGCCCGGTGTAGCCATAGATCTTTTCCTTCGTCCCCATGCGCATGGTCAGGAGCCATTTGAAGTGGTCGGGGCGTTCCGTCCCATTGAGATACGCGGAAGGCTGAAAGTCCGGATACCGTTTCCGGATTTCTTCCACGATGTCTGTCGACATGATGGAGATTTTTCGCTCTTCATCAATCGCATACGCGATCGGCGTCATGTCGATCTTGTTGCCGCCAACGAAATAGTCATAGCCCTTATGAATGGGCGCGGCCCGATACGCAATGAAGACAAGGATGTTGACAATGTCGATGTGTTCCTGTCCCCACGCGAGAATCTCCGGGACGTACTTGAGCGTATGTTCGTACACCGTGGCGTTGAATGCACACGAGATTTCTCCCACCTCGGCAAGCATGCGTGCATATGTGAGACGGAGCTCGTTCAATTCCAGCTCCGTCTTCCCTTTCATATGCGGCCGTTGCTGCCCACTGTCGATGTGGAAAGTGAATCCCTGTACACCCGCCTTCTTGAGCGCTTTCAGTTTCTCCATCGTCAGGAGAAGGCCGTTCGTATTAATGATCGGTTTCTGCCCGTCCGTTGCAATCATTTCCACAATCTTCTCGATCTGGGGATGCGTCAAGGGATCGCCTCCCGCAATCGAGACCCCATCCGTCTTTCGGAGCCGCTTGAATGTATCCAGCTCCCTGCGTACCTGATCAAGGGGCTTATGAGCATTAGGATCATTCTTGCGATAACACCCATCGCAATACAGGTTGCATGCGCTGGTTGGTTCCAGCCAGCTGATTGCATTGTCCGGAAGGGTCCAGGGAAGAGGGCTCCTTTTCTATTGATAAAAAAAACAAAGCCTATCCCTCGTACTCATCGAAGAACAGGCTTGTGAAGAACATGATCTCTAAACTACTCGACGGCCTACGTCCGGCAACAACCGACCGGTGAATTCGCGACCTTCCTTACTTTCTCTTGCTCATTACCACATAGTCGCGGGAGGCAGCACCAAGGAAAATCTGTCGCGGACGTGCAATTTTCTGCTCGGCATCCAGCAGCATTTCATCCCATTGTGCGATCCAACCTACCGTGCGGGGAATGGAGAAGAGAACCGGAAACATCTCGACCGGAAACCCCATCGCCTGGTAAATCAGTCCGGAATAGAAATCCACGTTCGGATAGAGTTTTCGTTTGACAAAGTACTCATCCTCGAGCGCAATCCGTTCGAGTTCAAGTGCAATATCGAGCTTCGGATTCCGTCCGGTTACTTCGAATACTTCGTCCGCAAGCTTCTTGATCACCTTCGCGCGTGGGTCGTAGTTCTTGTATACACGATGCCCGAACCCCATCAGACGCCCCTTCCCTTCCTTCACTTCCTTAATAAACGTAGGCACCCTCTCCTTGGACCCGATCAAATCGAGCATATGGAGAACCTCCTCATTGGCCCCACCGTGGAGAGGCCCGTAGAGAGCTGCCGCCGCCCCCGCCATGGCAGAGTACGGATCCACGTGAGAGCTTCCGATACCCCGCATCGCGTTGGCACTGCAGTTCTGTTCATGATCCGCGTGAAGGATGAACAACACATCAAGCGCTTTAACGAGCACGGGGTCCGGTTGGAACTGTAGCTCCGTCATTTTCCACAACATGCTCATGAAGTTGGCAGTGTAGCTCAAATTGTTGTCAGGATAGACGTACGGCCGGCCAACACTGTGGCGGTAGGCAAATGCTGCAATGGTGGGCATCTTCGCAATCAGCCGGTATGTTTGCTTCCTTCGTGATTCCGGGTTATGCACATCTTTGGCGTCCGTATAGAACGTGGAGAGCGCAGCTATCGTGCTGATCAGCATCCCCATTGGATGGGCGTCGTAGTGGAAAGCGTCCATGAGCTTTTTTATGTTCTCGTGGATCAGCGTATGCATGGTGATGTTCTGAGCCCACTCATCGTATTGCGGCTTTGTGGGAAGTTCCCCATGCAGCAGCAGGAATGCTGTCTCAAGAAAGTTACTCTTCTCGGCGAGCTGCTCGATCGGGTACCCCCGGTACCGGAGAATACCTTTGTCCCCGTCGATAAAGGTAATCTTGCTCTTGCACAGAGCGGTGTTCATGAAGGCCGGATCATACGTCATCAGACCAAAGTCATCATCCGTCACTTTGATCTGTCGGAGGTCCATTGCCTTGATCGTTCCGTCGGCAATCGGAAGCTCGTACTTCTTTCCCGTCCGATTGTCGACTATGGTGAGGGTCTCAGTTGCCATGCGAGGTTCTCTTTCTGAGGGTTATCCGTTCCATTAGAGGTTATCGTGAATGTACCGTGAGTGTGCGTATACAGATGAAGCCCCACCTGGTTGCCACTGAAGAAGTGGGTGCTCGTACGCCAGTAGATCTCCCTTTGGAGAGATCTTTGGATCAAGC
>JAERML010000078.1 GCA_016844425.1 Bacteroidota bacterium | reverse complement strand
CCCCAGCCTGGTTCCAGAGGAGCTGTGCATATGTAGTTCCAGCAGCAAACGCAACGACGAAGCCAACAGCAAGTATTCGAACAAGTTGTCTCAATAACATAACAACCTCCTAGAGTGTTGAGAGAATAGTGGGTTGTTCTGCTCACGTCCGGAATCAGGCACTATCCGAGACCACCATTGGCCTACCGTATGGAAGAGAACAATCAGCCCGAAGACCGGCTGCAATTTAGCATATGCAAGCTAATAGTCAAGGGGTGCGCAAAAAAAGGCGAGGCATTCTAAGTCAAGGCCTCATTGATTTTGATTTACAGCCCGAACATCACCGACACAAGGATCTGGAACGAGCTGATGAGCCGACTACTCCCGACAACATGGTCATTGCTTCCCGTTCTGAACAGAGGGTCCTTTTCGTCGTTCAGCGACAGATACGTGTCCAGCCGTTGGTCCTGAGAGGGATTAACATCGCTCCATGACTTTCCCCCGACATTCATCAGGTTGTAACCGAGGCCAACATCGAGCGATACGAGCCTGCTTATCTCGATGAGGGCACCACCGTGGAACCCGACGCCAAGGCGTGAGGAAGCTTCTGCGACGAACGTCGCGCTCGGCACACGGGAGACGCCCTGGAACCTCGTTTCGCCGCTGAAGCGGTGGAGGGCGATCGTTGCTCCGACATACGGCGTGACCGGAGCAGCAGGAATATTGATGTGGAATTCCGGCCCGGCACTGAGCGTCAGGATGGTCTGCGAGATCTCCACCGTCCCCCGACCTGGTTCCGCGTCGCCGCTGTTGGTCACCGATGAAAAACCGACGCCGCCAACAAGGTACACGCTCCCGAAGCCTACGCGTGCCTTTCCTGCCATAGTGAAGCCGGTCGAGAGCCCATAGCGCTGCCCGTTATAGAAATCAACTGTTGTGCCGCCAAAGTCCGACGTGGGAACCATGATTCCCAATCCGGCACCGATCCATAGAGAGCATCAGGCAGAGCAGAGCGCTGCCCATGGTGTACGTTCTCCTCGTCATAAGCGGTCTCCTTAGTGTCGATAGAGAAAAAAAGGTGTTCCTTCTCCCTCAATATAGCTAATCCCGCCTCGGGCTGCAAGAAGGAGAAGAATCGAGGGGGGGAATTTCTCCTCCTCCTGTGTTATATTTCCCCGTGGCTGGCAGACGTTCATAGCCGAACGTCAATCATCTCCACTCACCATCTCGGGCTGCGTATGTCCACTCTCACCGAATCCTCCATCTGGAAGAACCTGCAAAAGCATCAGGAATCAATCGCGTCGATTCACATGCGCGACCTCTTTGCCTCCGACCCGCGGCGGTTCCAGAAGTGCTCTATACGATGGAACGATTTTCTTCTCGACTATTCCAAAAACCGTATCACGGAAGAAACGATGAACCTTCTCTTTGCGCTTGCCCGACAGGCAGACGTGGAAGGGTGGAGAGAGAAGATGTTTAGCGGTGAGAGAATCAATTTCACGGAGAACCGGGCAGTGCTGCATACAGCGTTGCGCAACCGCTCGAACCGTCCTATCATGGTCGATGGCAAGAACATTATGCCAGATGTGCGCGCTGTGCTTGCTCATATGAAAGCGTTCACCGATACCGTCCGAAGCGGAGAATGGCGTGGGTATACCGGGAAGGCAATCACTGACGTCGTGAACATCGGGATCGGAGGGTCCGACCTCGGGCCATTCATGGTGACCGAAGCGTTGAAGCCTTATGCCAAGCCGGGGCTCAACGTCCATTTTGTCTCGAACGTCGATGGGACGCATATTGTCGAGGTGATGAAGCGAGTCAAACCCGACACCACCTTGTGGATTATCGCCTCCAAGACATTCACAACACAGGAGACTCTCACAAATGCCGAGTCTGCACGACGATGGTTTCTTGCGTCAGCGAAGGACCAAGCGGCGGTGGCGAAGCACTTTGTTGCCATTTCCACGAACGCGAAAGAGGTGGCGAGGTTTGGCATCGACGTGAAGAACATGTTTGAATTCTGGGATTGGGTCGGCGGGCGATATTCGCTCTGGTCTGCAATCGGTCTTTCCATTGCTGTTTCAATTGGGTTCGAGAACTTCGAGGAACTCCTCACCGGTGCCTTTGCCATGGACGAGCATTTCCATACTTCTCCTCTGGAAAAGAACATGCCCGTCATTCTTGGACTGCTGGGCATATGGTACAACAACTTTTTCGGCGCACAGACACATGCCATCCTCCCCTACGACCAGTATCTGCACCGCTTTCCAGCCTATTTGCAGCAAGGAGATATGGAAAGCAACGGCAAGGCCGTGAATGGAAGCGGGGCTCCAGTGGACTACTCGACGGGCCCTGTCATCTGGGGGGAGCCCGGGACGAATGGTCAGCACGCATTCTACCAACTCGTTCATCAGGGAACCAAGCTGATACCTGCCGACTTTCTTGCGTCAATTGAGACGCATAACCCTCTTGGTGAACACCATCCGATTCTTCTCTCCAATTTCTTCGCTCAAACGGAAGCGTTAATGAGGGGCAAGACCGCGGAGGAGACTGGCGCCGAGTTAAAGACCGCGGGCGTAAGCAAGGATGCATTGGAACAACTTCTTCCTCACAAAGTGTTTGAAGGGAACCGTCCCACCAACTCCATCCTCTTCCAGAAACTCACCCCTCACACACTCGGCTCTCTCATTGCCCTCTACGAACATAAGATCTTCGTCCAGGGGATCATCTGGCAAATCAACTCGTTCGACCAGTGGGGTGTGGAGCTCCACGACGCATCAACAAATGGGTTGATTGCATATTACAGAGAGAAGAAAGCTCGGTGAACTGCATCGGTTTCTGATCCAATCGCTCCATTGCTTCCCTGTGCCCTCGTTGTGCAAACCCCCCACTGCAGCAATGACCAGAGCAATGACGATGTAGTGACGATAAAACATAACCCCTCCTCAGACGAAATAGAAAAGCTGAGAGTTTTCTGGTGGACTCCGGAACAATTGTGCCTCATGTACGGTTCAACCCGCGAATACACGGGCCACACTTCTCAGCATACGCTCTCGGGGGGACCGGTCAGCTGAAACCATGCAACACCGCATTAAAAGATCTTCATGAGGAATTTTTCAATTGACACAGGGGCCGGGACACCGTATCTTGAAACCCACACGCGTGGTCCGCATCTCGGCCATTACAAAATCAGACACAACTCACGGAATATATTCACAGAAAGAGGACCAGTCATGAAGACCACAATTGTTGCAACACTGGTGTTTGGTTTGGTCATCCTTATGGGATGCGACAACCGGACGGCAGAGCTCGAAAAGGAGATCGTCAAGATCCAGACACAGAGTTCGACGCTCCAGCAAGACCTTGCAGCCCGGGACAAGTACATCGACGAAGTGATGCAGGCTGTGAATCAGGTCTACAAAGACCTTGAGCAGGCGAAGTCGAAGGAGGCAAAGCTTGTCGAGAAGACCCAGGGGGCCGAAGGGCAGGTGTCCTTTACCAGTGCAGAGATGCGACAATCGGTACTCGACCAGATCACTGCGATCGATTCAAATCTGAAAGAGAACCGGAAGAAACTCTCAAGCTTGCAGAAGAGGCTGAGAGCATCAGAGGTGAAATATGCGAGCCTTGATGAGATGGTGCAAAACCTGAAATCAACTCTCGAACAGAGAGAACAGTCCATTGCAGTCTTGGAGGCCAAGGTCCAGGGCTTGGAGAGCACGGTTGCCGAGAAGGCCCGTCTCGTTATGGAGAAAGAGACGATCATCGAAGAACAAAAGAACCGTATGAATACGGTCTATTACGTCGTTGGAACGCGTGACGAATTGGAGGAGAAGGGGATCATCACAGATGAAGGCGGGTTTCTGTGGGGCTTGCTTGGTTCCACCACCATTCTATCGAGCGGCGTCGACAGGTCACAGTTTACACCGTTTGATTGGACAAGGGATGAAACCATCCACATTAATGGCAGTATCGATGAAATGGTCCCAAAGCGAAGCGATGAGTTCTTTGCGCTCGCTGAAACAGAAGAGAACAAGGCTGATCTGACCATCAAACGTCCCGATAAGTTCTGGCAGGACCGATATCTGGTGATTGTTGTTGATTGACGGTCTTCTCGTAGGAAATGAAAACCCGGCTGGTCCTGACTAGCCGGGTCTTTTCTTTGTATCCAATCACTGTTAGATCGCCCATTGGATAGAACGAATACCTGCGCACTGGTGGGGGGTTGTATCTACTCTTTCCAGTTGTTACCTTAGCACAAGTTCTTTTCCATACCGCAATACCCCCGAGGGGGGCGGCGACTCATGTTCAACCATCCTGTAGGAGGATCCCCTATGTTCAACCTCAAAGAAACCGTTCATCGACGTGGCTTCCTTGGGAGCATTGCTGTAGGAGCTGCCACTCTTGGTCTCGCAAGTCTACCAACCAGCACAAACTTGCTCGCGAACCCGCCGGGTCCGAAGGAGACAGAATTCGAAGCAGCGCTCAAAAAGATGAAAGGGAGAAGGCATAAGCAAGTGTTCGACGCGCCAATGCCGAACGAAGGGTTTTCTGTGCTCTGGTCATGGGCATTCCTGGCAACCAACAATGGGACAGGAACTCCTGACAAAGACCTTGGCGTTGCTGTGGTGTTCCGTCATGATGCAATTCCATTTGCAATGGAAGACAGGTTGTGGGCAAAGTATAAGTTTGGTGAGGCATTCAAGATCACCGACAAAGCCACAAAGGCGCCTTCAGTCCGAAACGTAGTTACACACATCAAACCAGAGGATATGCCCCTCCCCGACATGGCTCTCGAACTGGTACAAAAGAGAGGAGTCGTTTTTGGTGTCTGCGATCTGGCGTTGACCGTGTACAGTAAACATATTGCCGGGGAGATGAAGATGGATGCCGATGAGGTCAAGAAGGATTGGGTGTCGGGACTACTTCCTGGTATGGTCATTCTCCCGTCCGGAGTGTGGGCGGTGAACCGCGCACAAGAATACGGCTTCAGCTATTGCTACGCAGGCTGATGCTTCCATTGTTGTCTCTTCATGCGCGGCGGCCTCCGCCGCGCAATCTGCATGATCCGTATTGAGTAACCGAGAGTACTTTGCCATGGGCGCTCCGCGAGCGTTCAATGCGTCCATCATTGTTCTAGCCCTCCTCTTGTCGACAGCATTTCAACGCGATACCGGCTCAACTGCAAACTCTCCGCCTCTTGTGAAGGGAACGGAAACGATGACCACCGCGTGGGATGTCCCGCTGAACCCGCTGACGGACTCATTGCTTGGCACCTCGCAGCGGGATGAACAGATCCGTCGCGGATTTCGGATCTTCACCAACACAAAAGCGGAAGCCCCGGGACTCTCTGGAAATTCGCTCTCGTGCAGCAATTGTCATCTGAATGCAGGGCAGCGCGAGAAGGCGCTCCCTCTTTTTGGTGTTGCAGGCGTGTTCCCGGAGTACAATAAACGCGCAGCAAGATCATTCACTCTCGAGGACAGAATTATCGGTTGTCTCCTGAGAAGTCAAAATGGGTCGGCAATAGCCGATGTCCATGAAAACGATTCTTTGTCACTTACGTGGCTCCGATCCGATGAAGTTCTTGCCCTGTCCGCGTACATTACATGGCTGTCGCGAGGAATTCCTGCCGGTGCGCGATTGCCTTGGCGGGGGCAAAACACCATTTCCCGTGAGGCGCTTCTCCCTGTCACCAGGTTGGACCTGAAGAAGGGCGAAGCAATGTTTAAGGAGCATTGCACCAATTGTCATGGTGAGGATGGTCAGGGAGTACAGATCGGGGACAAGAAGGCGGGCCCGCTCTGGGGACCGGAGTCATGGAATGACGGCGCCGGCGCGGCGCGTGTGTATACGCTTGCCGGCATGATCCGCTACATGATGCCGTACCTCCACCCCGGAAGCTTGACCGATGAACAGGCGCAGCACATTGCTGCGTTCATCAACTCCAAACCCCGTCCGAAGTTTCCTCGCAAAAAGAGTGACTATCTGACCGAGCCCATTCCACCAGACGCGGTCTACTACTCTTCTTCGCCTGATGCACGGCCTCATGGCAAGTGATCCTCTCCGGACGTTCTTTCCTCTGGGGGTTCCTCTGCCGCCATTCGTGATTGAATCTTGAAATATTTTTCCTATCTTACAGTAGAAACCCTCGGCAATCCATGCTCAAACGGATTGGCGCCACCAAACCACCTTAAGAACACATGGATTCGACCAATACAGCAGCTCAACCGGTACCCTCGCAATTAACTTCCGACGATCTCAGAATCCAACGGCATCCAAGCCTTTCAGAGGTTGACGAACTTTGCATCAACACCATCCGCTGCCTCTCCATGGATGCAGTGCAGAAGGCCAAGTCAGGCCATCCCGGAATGCCGATGGGGATGGCGGCTCCGGCATACTGGCTCTGGACGAGGCACCTGAGGCACAATCCCCGCAATCCGAAATGGGTGAACCGCGACCGGTTCGTGCTGTCGGCCGGGCATGGGTGCATGCTTCTCTATTCTCTTCTTCATCTCACCGGCTACGATCTTTCTCTTGATGAGATCAAGAACTTTCGTCAGTGGGGGAGCAAAACCCCGGGGCATCCGGAATATGGGCACACACCCGGAGTGGAGGTGACCACCGGTCCGCTCGGCCAGGGGATCTCGAACGCGGTCGGTATCGCGATTGCAGAGAAGTACCTTGAGGCATATTTTAACCGTGACGGATTCCGGATCGCAGACTACAGAGTGTATGTGATTGCCGGCGATGGGTGTCTGCAGGAAGGCGTTTCATCGGAGGCCTCCTCTCTTGCCGGACATCTCGGGCTGAACAACCTTATTGTCATTTACGATGACAACCACATTACCATTGACGGCAACACTGCCCTTTCGTTTGGTGAGGATGTTGCCATGCGGTACGAAGCATACGGGTGGTTTGTCCAGACCATCGGGGGGGATGGGAATGATGTGGCAGCTTTTGAGAAGGCGCTCAATGCAGCGCAAATTGAGACGAGTCGTCCGTCGCTCATCAAGGTGCGGACGCACATTGGTTTCGGGAGTCCCAACAAACAGGACTCGCACGACGCGCACGGTTCGCCGCTCGGCGAAGAGGAAATCGTCCTGACGAAAAAGAGATACGGTTGGGATCCGGACAAAACATTCTTCATTCCCGAAGCCGCCCTGGCGGTCTTCAGAAGGGAAGTGGAGAAAGGAACGAAGCGGGAACAAGAGTGGAACAGTCTGTTCGAGAAATACAAGAACTCGTACCCTGAGTTGGCGAGAGCATTCAAACGTGCCGCGGAACGGAAGCTCCCTGACGACTGGGAGAAGATCTGGAGAGAATCTGTGCCGACATTCGATCCAGCGACCCCGCTTGCTACGCGAGAAGCGCAGGGAAGGATCCTCGATGCCCTTTTGCCAAAGCTCCCATTGGTGCTCGGTGGCTCGGCCGACTTGACGCCGTCCAACAACACACGGTTCAAAGGGGCAACGGACTTCAGCAGAACGAACCGGGCAGGGCGATATCTTCGGTATGGTGTTCGTGAACACGCAATGGGTGCGATTATGAACGGTATTGCCGTGACCGATATGCTCATTCCATATGGAGCAACGTTTTTCTGCTTCACGGATTACATGCGTCCGACCATCAGGTTGGCGGCATTATCGAAGTATCCGGTCATCTTCGATTTCACTCACGAAAGCATCGGGCTTGGCGAAGACGGTCCGACACACCAGGCCGTGGAGCACTTTGCGTCGCTACGCGCAATGCCGGGACTCATTGTCCTCCGTCCGGCAGATGCAAATGAAACCGCCTATGCCTGGAAGTTTGCACTCGAACATCGAACAGGCCCCGTTGTCCTTGCACTCACCAGACAGAAGCTTCCCGTGCTTGATCAGACAAAGTTTGGATCGGCGGAGAACGTTTCCAAGGGAGCCTATGTTCTGATTGGTGCAGAAAATCCACGCGTGGTGTTTCTCGCTACGGGCTCAGAAGTCCACCTTGCCGTACGGGCGTACGAGCAACTCACGGCAGAAAGCATTCCTGCCCGTGTCGTCAGCATGCCATCGTGGGAACTCTTCGAGATGCAATCGAGCGCATACAAGGAGAGTGTCCTGCCATCAGGGGTCAGTGCACGCGTTGCCGTGGAAGCGGGCGTAAGAATGGGATGGGAGCGATACATCGGCGACAAGGGTGAGTTCATCGGCATGTCGACCTTCGGTGCGTCGGCACCCGCGGATGTGGCATTCAAGAACTTCGGCATCACGACTGAAAATGTTGTCGCGGCGGCAAGGAGGGTACTCGCTTGAAGATAGCCATAGCTGGAGATCATGCAGGTTTTCACTTGAAGAAGTGGTTGCTGGCTGAGCTAAAGAAGGATGGCCATGAGATCGACGATCTCGGCGCGCACGATGAGACGCCTTCGGATTATCCGGATTTTGCCCGCACGTTGGGCGGCGCGGTTACCACTGGAAAAGTTGAACGGGGAATCCTCGTTTGTGGCAGCGGCATCGGTGCCTGTGTTGCGGCAAACAAGATCAAAGGCATCCGTGCCGGGCTTGCGCATGACACGTACTCGGGACATCAAGGCGTTGAGCATGATGATATGAATGTGCTATGTCTTGGAGCGAGGGTAATTGGTCCGGCATCGGCACTGGAGATTGCAAGGGCGTTTCTCGCAGCCAGGTTTACCAACGAAGAGCGCCATTCGAGACGATTGAAGAAGATGCTTGACATTGAAAAAAACCAGGGATAGCTCTATGAGAACGTGGCAGGAGTTTTCTTTATCAGGAGAAATGAGCGATGAACAATTTACAGCGACTTGAACAACTTGGCCAGAGCATCTGGTATGACAACATCAGCCGGGGTGTCATCACGCGGGGCGAATTGAAGAGGATGGTGGATGAAGGATTGCTCGGAGTAACCTCGAACCCGACGATCTTCGACAAGGCTATTTCCGGCAGCAATGACTATGATAGCCAGATTCGTGCATTGGTTGAGAAGAACCCATCCATCGACGCGGCTGAAATCATCCAGGCCCTGATGATCACCGACATTCAGATGGCGTGCGACGTTCTCAAACCGGTCTATGATCGGACCAACAGGCGGGATGGATACGTAAGTGTGGAGGTCACTCCCGCGAAGGCCCGCGACACCAGAGCAACCATCGACGAGGTGCGGGAACTCTGGTCGAAAATCAACCGAAAGAACTTGATGGTGAAGATCCCTGCCACGAAAGAGGGGCTTCCTGCAATCGAAGAGGCGGCGATCAGTGAGGGGATCAATATCAACGTGACCCTGATTTTCTCTGAGCCCCGCTACTGGGAGGTCGCACACGCATTCATTGGCGGCCTGGAAAAGCGGCTCAAGAAGGGCGAACCTCTTGACCACATTCACTCGGTGGCTAGTGTGTTTGTCAGCCGGATCGACACACTGGTTGATGACCTTTTGATGAAAAAAGATCCGGGTAAGTATGGCTCCCTCGGGGGGAAGGCAGCAGTTGCCAACAGCAAAATGATCTATCAGGCATTCAAGGAAATCTTCAACGCTCCGCGTTTCAAGACACTCGAATCAAAGGGTGCGCACGCGCAGCGCCCGTTGTGGGGAAGCACCGGGACCAAGAATCCGGCCTATAGCGATCTGCTCTACGTTGACACGCTTATCGGCCCGCACACAGTGAACACCGTTCCGCCCGTGACGTATGCCGCCATTCTCGATCATGGCAGACCCTCTCTTACGGTGGAGTCCGACCTTGCCGGCGCGCGCAAAGCGTTGGATGATGTTGCAAAGGCAGGTATCGACATGACCTGGGTGTTGCAGAAGCTTGAGGACGACGGTGTGGCATCGTTCGAGAAATCATTTGACGGCCTGTACAATAATCTCGACGAAAAGCGGGGACAGATTGTTGATGCCACCGTTCCCACATCGTGACATGCACATCATTACAATACTACTTCACCTCATACTTCCATTGAGAGAACGCAATCCCCGTTCCCGGCAGGGTGATGAACCTGCAACGATGAGATATTCATGGAAATCAAGTTGCAGACCTGTCTCCTGCGTCGTTGGAGGATAGGAGACGAACAGTCGCTTGTCTATCATGCAAACAATAGGAAGATCTGGATCAACCTTCTGGACGGTTTCCCTTTTCCTTATACGCCAGCAAATGCTCAACATTGGGTGCATCATGTATCCCGTGAGAGCCCGGTCAGGAATTTCGCCATCGAGGTCGACGGCAATGCCGTTGGTGCAATCGGGATTCATCCAAAGCGGGATGTGTATCGGAAGTCGGCGGGAATTGGTTACTGGCTCGGGGAGGAATTCTGGGGGCGGGGGATTGCAACGGAATCAGTCCGGGCGATGATCGATTATTCTTTCTCCCATTTTGATCTCTGCCGCTTGTATGCTGGCGTCTTTGAGTGGAATGGAGCCTCGATGCGCGTTCTTGAAAAAGCGGGATTTTCGTGCGAAGCCCGCATGCGAAAAAGCGTGACCAAGGATGGGAAGACGATCGATGAGTATATCTATGCCATTGTCCGACCATGACGATCCGTGCCATGGAAAAACTTCTTGAAAGAAACCCTCTCCAGGAACCCACACCCGCCGAAAAGATTCCCGACGCCTGCGTAATGGTGATCTTCGGCGCCTCCGGTGATCTCACCAAACGAAAGTTAGTACCTGCCATTTTTGACCTTGCTCGTCAGGGACTCCTCC
>JAERML010000294.1 GCA_016844425.1 Bacteroidota bacterium | reverse complement strand
CCGCCGGTTTAAAGATGTTCTCTCTCACAAACGAATTCTCGGCCCTCGAAATGGGAGCCAGAGCAGCCAAAAAAGGATGAAAGCCAGGAGATCTGCAACGAGTATGTATGTCGGCCAGGGTCCCATGAATTCGAGCAACGAAACTTCAGTCGGCTTCTCACAGAGATAGAAATAATTTGTCCCGAAAATATGGTTGAAGTATGCGATCGCAGCCGCGTAGCCGTGAAGCCAGAGCCACGCCTTCCAGTACGATCCCTTGAGCGGGGCCAGAATCTTTCGCCAGGTAAGAAAGAGAATTCCAACGAGAAGTCCGCCATGGGCGATGAAGAACTGGAGCGTGAGCCAGGAAAGCGGTGGTGTGGAGACATCGGGCGTCAGCACCGCCATCGTTGTCCCTGCGAGTCCCCAGTAGTAGATGAGTTGATAGATCCGGGAGTTGCGTGTGAAGAGAGTATAGACCGTAAGCCACAACGTGATGTCACACAACTGGAGCGGGAGGCTGTAAGGGAATGTAAACCAGCCCTGGTTCAGATAATATCCGTACCACACCAGCTCATCGACAAGAATCACAACAGCCAGGCCGATCCGGATTCTTTTCGCAATTGAATCACTCTCCCTGGACCACCACGCAAGAGATGCTGCAAGCAGCGGTATGAGCGCGATAAGAACGAGGTGATGAAGGTCGAAGAGATGGAATTGAGAGGACACTGGTGATCCCGGGGACTCAGGGATCCTTCCGAAGGCCGGGCGAAATGTACCCAGATCCTTCGGAAGGACATTGGTTTCCTACAAGTTGAAGTAGAGTTTGTACTCGAACGGGTGCGGCATTGTGCCGATGGATTTGATCTCCACCTGTTTGATTTTCACCCACTGGTCAATCAACTCATCCGAGAAGATGTTCTCCCGGCGCAGGAACTGATGATCCTCGGCAAGTGCGTCGAGTGCCTCGGCGAGGTTACGAGGGAGAAACCGGATGTGATCCCGGTCCATCTCGTCCACATTGTTGCCAATCGGGCCAAACCCTTCCTTCACCGGATCGATCTTATTCACAACGCCGTCGATGCCTGCGAGAAGCATGGCAGAGAGGCAGAGGTACGGGTTCGCCGTTGCATCGGGAGGGCGGTATTCGAAGCGCGTCTCGTCGGGATTGTTGACGTAGCCCGGGATGCGGATCGCGGACGACCTGTTGCCAGTGCCGTAGGTCAGAGCGACCGGAGCTTCGTAGCCGGGGACAAGTCGCTTGTATGAATTCGTGCTCGGATTCGTGAAGGCGGAGAGCGCAGCGCCGTGCTTCAACATCCCTCCGATGAAGTGCCGCCCCAGCATATTGATATTGCCGTATTCCCCCTTCTGGTAAAAAGCGTTCTTGCCATCCTTTGTCAGAAAGAAATGCAAGTGCAACCCGTTGCCGGCTTGCTGGTACATTGGCTTCGGCATGAAGGTCACAAAGAGGTCCTTCTGACGAGCAAAGTTGAAGAGGGCGTACTTCGTTGTGATGATGTTGTCAGCTGTGGCGAGCAGTGTGTCGAAATACGTCTCGATTTCCTGCTGGCCTCGTTCACCCGTCTCATGGTGGTGGTACTTGACGCTAATCCCAAATCGCTTCAATATCTTGCAGGCCTCGTCACGGAAATCGTCATACACATCGAAGGGATTCGCCGCGTGGTATGCGTTCTTGAAGAATTCCTCGGCGTGCTCGACCTCGTAGTAGGACGATGCTGTGCGTGTATCGAATCGGACCTTTGAAAAAACGTAGAACTCGTACTCGGGCCCCCACCATGACGAATCCACACCGACGATCTTCTTCAGCGCTTGTTCCGCCTTTTTGGCAAGTTGCCGTCCATCCTGGGAAAAGGGTGTCCGATGTTGGTCTGTAAGGAAGATGTTTGCATAGAAGCTGAGCGTCGGCTCTACACGGAATGGGTCGATGACGGCGGTCCTCAAATCGGGTACCAGAATCATGTCACTGTTCTCGACCTTCCTGAATCCATAGCTGGAGCCGTCGAATCCGACCCCTTCCTTCACGAGTTTCGTGAGGATATTCGGAAACACCGGAAGCGAGATGTGGTGAAGGTAACCCGTGAGGTCGATGCACTTCAGGTCGATGATTTCAATCTTGTTCTTCTTGATGATGTTGTTGCAGATCTGCAGCTGCTGCGTATCCATACAGTCGCTCCAATACAAGAATCGTAGATGTCGGGAAAAGCAGAGAGCTGCTAATTCGTCCCGAGTTTCATGTTGCCGAGTCCTTGTTTTTTCATGAGGCTCTCGATCTCTTTGACAGTCTTAGGCGCTCCGGCGGAGAGAACACGGTTGCCATCGGCTGTAATCAACACATCGTCTTCAATGCGCACGCCGATATCCCAGTACTTTTTGTCGCAGGGACTTCCTTCGCGGATGTAAATTCCCGGCTCAACCGTCAGTACCATCCCCGCCTGGAACGGCTGTCCGTACGGACCGGCGTCATGGACATCGATCCCGATATGATGACTCAGGCCGTGGATGTAGTACTGCCGGACTTCTTCTTTGTCCTTGATGATTCCCAGCTTCATCAATCCCTCGGCAATGACCTCCGTGGCTTTCCCACTGGGCGCAGCCATCAT
>JAERML010000077.1 GCA_016844425.1 Bacteroidota bacterium | reverse complement strand
GCCGATTGATATCTCTCGTCCGGATCCTTGGCAAGGCACTCAAGCAGAATTGCATCCAATGACGGATCGATCTCGTTGTTCACAGCGGATGCGGGTGCTGCATCCACGTTCACGATTTCATACATCAGAGCTGTCTCGTGTACTCCTTTGAATGGAGTGTGTCCCGAGAACAATTCATATAATAAGACACCGAGTGAAAAAATATCGGAGCGGTGATCTGCCTCGATACCCTGCACTTGCTCAGGAGACATATAGCCAGCAGTACCGACTGTGCTTCCTTCTTTCGTGAGACGGGAGACCCCATGCAGCTTCGCCAGCCCGAAGTCCATAATCTGCGCAATGCCGTCCTTGCGCACCATGATATTCTCCGGCTTGATATCCCGGTGGACAATGCCCTTCTCATGTGCTGCCGCCAGTCCATCGGCGATCTGAATACCGATCTCAATTGCGGCTTTAAGATTCACCTTTGTGGATTGGATTTTCTCCCGCAGCGTCTGCCCTTCGACAAACTCCATCACGATAAACATCTGCGATTCGTGTTCCTGAATGTCGTGGATGGTGCAGATGTTCGGATGGTTGATGGCGGAGGCTGATTGCGCTTCCTGGATGAAGCGGGTTTTATCCTGTTCTGAAGCAGAAAGATGTGAAGGTAGGAACTTCAGCGCAACCGTGCGCTTTAGCTTGGTGTCTTCGGCTTTATAGACAACACCCATTCCGCCTTCGCCCAACTTCTCCAGAATCTTGTAGTGAGAGATTGTTGTGCCAATCATGAGAGCGCCTTAGAAATCAACTGAAGGCTACGGCGGACAGGTCCGCCCTCGCCGACTTGTCCGCCATTTTTTGGGCGGAGTTTCTCAAGAATCGTGTAGTGCGAGATAGTAGAGCCAATCATTTTCGTGTCCCTTTATTCGAACGTAGCCCACGTGATGGATCGAACGTGACTCACCGAGCCAGTTACAAATTCAATGATAACTGTGCACTGATGAGCCGCCGTAATAACGGTGAAGATGGAAACTCTATATGCTTACTGTCAAAGATATTCTTCCCATTTACACCTAACTTTGCCGTGGCAAAGCTAATGAACTCAAGCGGAACTTCAACCGAGGCGTCTACAACCGTATAGTCAGGAACCTGGCCATTGAGATATGCGACCGCTCCGTGATAGAAGAAGAACGAATCAACGTGCCTGACATTGACCTCAACAGATGTTCCCGGCTTCCACCAGTCGGCGTACAGCCCTCCCAGTTTCCACCGTCGTTTCGGGAGATTGTTTGAATAGATTGGCAAAATAGCGGGCGGAATATTCTTGAACTTGTCATATTCCTGGTAAGAAAATGTGCCCCAGAGATGAACTGACTGGGTAACGAAATACCGCACACCCAGATCCACTCCCTTCAGTCTGGCTTCCCCAAGGTTCAAATATGAAAGAGTGACTTCGTTCCGCGGCATCCCTTGCGCATCGGCAACGAATGTGTTCACCAAGGGGTTGGTCACCGGCAATAAGCCGTAGATAAAATCCTTGTCCTGACGGATGAAGAGCGTGAGATCGATGGTGGCGGCCTTCTCGATCGTCCCTTTGTAGCCCACTTCGAACGTCTTCGATGTGGTGGGCTTGATCGCATCCACCTTGCCGCGGACATTCCCCATGCTGTCGACAAGGGTGAAACCCTTCACAGCTCCGCGGCCGATGGTTGGCCGATTGGTGCCATAGACAATATCGATTGGAGCGAGGGCAATGTTGAGGAAACCGTTCACCATATTCGGCGATTCGTATGCCTCGTTGTAGGTGAAGCGGAAGACATGCCCTCCGGCGTCATACGAGGCTCCGAGCTTTGGACTGAATTTATCGTCATAGGTATCATTGTAGTCGAATCGTCCGATGAGTGTGAAGCGGAGGCGCTGTGTCACGTCGACTTCGTAGTTGAGGTAACCGCCGGCTTCGTGAACACGGATCGCAGGGCGCCCCGGTCCATCGTCCAGAAGTGTTCCGCGTGTATCTGGTCTGAACCGGGTCCATTGGGCTCCCCATGTGATGGTATGGCCTGTCGCAAGGACAGCGCTGTGCTGGAATTCCAGGTCGTACGATTTGCTTTCGTCCACACTCCTGCTCATTTCGATCGAAGTCTGCTTTGGAACACCTTGCAGAGTCAGAAGCGCACTTTGATCCAGGTTGAATGTTTCGCCGGCGGAGTTCCGCGTCAGGTACGCCTGGAAGAATGCATTCCCAAAGCCGAAGAACGAGTCGAAGCGAGCGCGGATATGGTGATACCAGTTCTTGTATCCCTTGACCTGAAATCGTCCACCGCTCGTCAGCGATAGGTGATCGGAGCTCGAGAATCCCGTTGAATAGGAGATGCGCGTGACCTCGTCGGGATAATAATAGAGAGAGCCATTGAGGACCTGATACTTCACGCGGAAGTCGGGATCATCCATGATTGTCGCAGGACCGAGGGAGAGTATGTTGTGGGAGGGAAAATCTCGTGCGCTCATGTACTGCACTCCGACTTTGGCGGCGAATTTGTCGCTGACGTTCAGGTTGCCGACCCCGCCGAACTTCACTGCATCCTGATTTCCGCCTGAGAGCGTGATGATCTGGCCGGGATGTTCACGAGGATCCTTTGAAATAAGATTGATGACACCATAACCGGCGTTCGATCCGTACATCGCGGAATTTGGCCCGAGCATCACTTCCGCCCGTTGAATGTCTTCCTGCACAACGTCGGCCGCCCGAGGAAATGTATGACCGAGACTCGGGTTGCGGACTTTCCTGTAGTCAATCAGCATCAGCATGTTCGTGACGAACTCGTTGACGTGACCACGTGAGCTTATCTGCTGTTGTCCAAATCCCGTTTCATAATAATCCAGCCCCGGAACATCCTTGAAAAGCCCGAACAGAGTCTGTTCGTGCCGTGTCCTGATTTCCTGTGCAGTAAGGACCTTAATGTTGGCGGGTGATTCGGAAAGCTTTTCCGCACGACCGCCCGCCGTGATCACGAGCTGCTCGAACGGTATGGCCGTCTCCTCGAGGGACAAATCGAAGCCCCCGGGTTGGACGGTGGAAACCTGGATTGTCCGATGTTGGCTCGTGTACCCGATATAACTTGCTTCAAGAATATAGGTGCCTCCGGGAACAGTGAGCGAATAATTCCCGTCGGTGTCTGTTGTCGTACCGCGCACCAGCTCGCCTGTGAGGTTACGAAGAACGACGTTGCACGAGGGTAGAGCCTCATTGTGTGTCTTGTCGAATACACGTCCTCTGATTTCCACTTGACCCTGGGCGTGGAGTGGAATGGAGTATTGGACGTACACAATCAATCCGACGAGAACGAACCATCTCCAACGGTTGATTATCTCCATGTGGGGACTCCTTGATGGTGGTTAAGAGAGTTTCTCATGCATCTATGTTGTTGAAACACGTTCACTTTTCTCCGAGCAGGTGTCGTCGCCAGTAATCCGTGAGAAAGATATTCTGGGGATCCCGCTCAGCCCGCAGCTTCATGAAATCATTCCAGCGGGGATACTGGGACTGGAAGTATGCCGCCCACCCGGTGTAATCATATTCCGGCAGAAATTTTCCCCAGTGAAGGCGGAAGGGAATCTTGTGCTCACGTAACAACTCCCAGAATTGACCGAAGTACCCACCCCGCTGGCTCGGATCGCCATCGTTATTGACATACCAGAAAAAGTCGATACGGAATGTATCCTTCTGGTAGCTCGGGCTCATCCAGTACTCGCTCTTGTTCCCGGTGTAGAGTTCCGTCGCATAATAGCCTGTTGCATCAAACCCCTTCTTTGCAAACTGCTGGTTGACCAGCTGCATTGCGGCTGCGGTGTGTTCGATGGGGATCCAGAGTTCAGTGAATTCCGTTCCCATCAACTTATCGTCTGCGCCATTGTCCATCGGCAGACTGCGCCACATGTAGTCCATGAACACCTTGCCACCCTCTTTTTTGGAAAGAGGCTCAAGGATGTCCACGATGCTCGGATAGAGCTTGACAAGAAGGCCACGAAAGATAGCGAAGAACAAAATCAACGGAAAGGAAATGACCATGAAAACCGCCGTGAGCAGAAGAGCGCAGAGCGACCCAAAGAATGATCCAAGGGAGCGAGCCCAGCGTTTCGCAATGTTCTTCCGGAACTGTCCGAAGTCACCCTGAAGCTTCGACCATACTTTGAAGAAACCCTTGTTCCCAAGGAGGGTGAACAGAAACGATGCTGCGAGCTCCTCGACCTGTGATAAGAAGCGTTTCTTCTCAAACTCATGGTAGGGGAATGGAGCGAAGACAGGTATAGCGGTCCCACGCACCGCCTGCCACACCATGATTCGTTCAACTCCCTTTTGCGGCCACCAGAGAATTCTCGAATACGGGGTTTGAGAGAAGAAATCCTTAAGGCTCGGGGTCTTCACATTTCCATTACCGAAGAGGTCAATGGGGCACTTTGCAGGGTCAAGTGGGAATGTGGTTTCCTGGCCGTAGATGTAGAAATTCTTGGTGAGCTTGAAACGGACTTTAGTAATCACACCGAGCAGCCCTAGTGAAAGCGCGACAGCGTTGTACAGATGTTTATCGGATTGTTTCTCAACCCACCGCACCTTCCCCGTGCCGTCGATGATGCGGAAGGCGAGGATGTTTTCATCAAGCAAATACATCAGTGTTCCGCCCGAAGAGCCCGTCGAGAGAAAACCGCTTACCGTCTGGTGTGTAATTCCTCCGAGGTCATTTAGCGCCCAACCCTTTTCAAAAGCCTGGTACAGCAAACTGTTTTTGAGTGTGGACGCACCTGTCGGGTCTTGTGGATCATGCCCGAGATGAATGCCGGCCTCGACTTCGACGATGCCGTTCGCTTCGTCAATCCACACGAGCTTGTTGAACTGGTCGAGCATCACGTTGATGTTCGGACCGCGCGGAGGAATTTGTTCGGAAACGGTGTTGCGGACAGGCGGCGAGCCGGCACCGGGGTCGGTGTAGATTGCCCTGGCAACGGAGTGAGCCGCGCCCCTGACGCGAATCTGCAAATGTTGCTCGTGTGCCTTCTTTACCAGAGCGACAATCTGGTCTTCGGTTTCCGGGTGATAGAAACCGTCTGCCCCCAACTCGATGAGGTTGTATGTGTTCATGGCGTTCTCCGTCTATTTGCGCTGTGAGGACTCGACCGTTCGTACCATCATCTGTTTGATGACGATGGTAAATATCGTTCCGAGAAGAAGCATGATCGCGATGGAGCCGAAAGCGAACAACTCCCAGAAGGGGTAGGAATGAGCAATTCCAGTAAAGAGCAGGCCGGCCTCATAGGCGAAGAAGACCATATTGAATGTCACGGCAATGCCAAGCAGCGACATGTACTCTGCCACGTTCCCCCGGGAGAATTTCTTCAGACCGAACCACGCGACAACAACGTTCAATAACACCATCGGCGCTTCAAGCATGTGGATCGTCAGGACGCACAGCAAGAAGTTGTCGCTGGTGCAGACTGACCACCGTGCACCCAGTATCACGGGAAGATGAGCGTAACCCACACCATACACCGCGGCGACAAGTGTCACGTATGAATAGACCTTCACCCACCAGGTCTGTCTCGACCAGTCGTCCTGCTTCGGGGGAACCGGTGGCGGTTGCCCCTCGGTCCGTTTAATGGTGACTTTGTTTTCGCAGAAGAGATCGAAGTCCTGCTGCGTCGGTTCAACCCGCCGGACGGCATTCCGGTCGTGGCGAAATATGGAAATGGCCTGATACGCGGCCTTGCGACAACGGTTAATGCCGCCGAGCGGTCGGTGTTCGGGCAAACAACGCCATGGCGTAAACGAAAGGTTGTCCCCGTACTCCATTTTCTGCGCGGTTTCAAATTCCTGGGTTGGGATGACGATCGTGGCGACCTTGATAAACGGAGAAAGTTTTTGACTCCATCGCTTCCCGGCATCTTCGATGGGCATCCGGGAAGAATCGGTTCGGAACTGCACCATGAAGTCGAAGTGGATCGGTTCCTTCGCAAGGTGGCGTTGCAGCGAATCCCGGAGGAAATTCTCCGTAGGATGTGGCGGGATGGCACTGGGAATGTGGGACCACGGTTTGGCCGAGTACTTGACCGCTTTGGTTCCGAACAAGTACGGAGTCATACTATAGTATTGAATATCCAGCGGACTGGTTGCCTTTTTGGCGGAGGTGATGTAGTTCCAGAAAACTCTGAGGTGGGAATTCAGCGGATTGAACATGTACCAGAACATGTTCAGCTTGCCTTTGAAGAACGACTGCATGAAGGTGTACATCTCTGCAACATCCTTCGTAAGAAATACGTCGTAGCTGATCGTTACAAAATCGGCCGTGCTGGAATCGGGTCCGTCGTCGACCAGCTTTTTCCCTTTCACGCCCAGAAGCTTGATCGCCATCCCGCGTACATCAGCCAGGATATCGGGACCGACAGCCGGGTTCGCGTTCGAGAAACGGATGAAGGCGTTGTACGTTCCGGGCTCCTTGAAGACCCCAACTCGCAGCTCCGGAGGCAGATCATCACCGACGATGAACTGCGCTGCCACCGTTCCGTGCTGCTTCGGGTGGGCGTCGCGAAGAGTCTTGCCGGGAGGGTATGTCTCAGAGACCTGGGTCCTGAGAAGATTTGATATGGCTTCAATGTACTGTTGCTCGTCAGGAGGTATTGCCTCCAACGAGAGCGCATCTGTTCTACCATCATCCTGGGATGCCATGGTTGTTCCTCCATCCTGATAGTGT
>JAERML010000293.1 GCA_016844425.1 Bacteroidota bacterium | reverse complement strand
GGGCACCGCGTCCAGCGCGAGATGCGCGAGGCACTGAAGACGGGCAGTGCTCGCGCGGGATCGGCCTTGACAATCCCCCAGTATGCGTTGAACTGTTCCGCCGTTCTCCGGTTGTGCATCCACGCACGCACTGACCGGACAAATGGGAATCCGTCGGCGAGATCGGGATTGACGAGTGGTTTTCCTTGATTTGCAATATGCGCCGCCACTCCCCGCTCGTATTCGTAGAATGCATCTTCCGGCCGCGCAACAACATGGTTGTTCTGCGATCGTGGGTCCCCACGAAGAAGCCTGGATATGGTGTTATAGTCCTGTCGGCTTCCCGTCCGACGATTCCACAGATCGAGGAGGTACCGCGAAACGAGAAGCTCCCTTCCGGTCGCCAGGTCCTTCAAGGAGGCCGACAATACCAGTTTGTCTTTGACGCCCCCGACCACCTGTTCGAACATTTCCTCCTCCTCCTTCAACCGGTCTTCACGGAAATAGAGGTTGGCAGCGGTCAGCTTCATCAGGTGGGTCTTTTCTTCATCGAGAAGGATCGGGTTTTGAAAGATTTTTTTAGGGAGACCTTTTTCGTTCAGGTCTGTAATATAGAGAATGTCGAACTCCCCGTACCGAAGATCTTCAAGAGTTCCAAGAATTGGCCGTGTGAAATCAGGAAGCCGGACGTTCACGTACATGCCATCTAGTTTTTCATTGATGAGCGTGACTGCGTCGCTCAATGACATCTCCGCACCACCTGCAACAAGTGACTCTCGAACGCCATCGAGCAACGCTTCGATCTTTGACACTGCATTTGCGTCTGCTCCGCTGTGAATCCGCACAATGGAAAGAAAAAGATCCTGCAACGCCACGAGCCGGTCGCCCAATGATACCGGCACAAGGAGGAGACTGAAGTGCCTCGCCACTGCACGCGCAACCTCCACTGACAGAGAGACAAACTGCTCCCGCTCACTCTCCGGATCCCTGATGGCCTTCCCTTCTAGAAACTGTTCGAACGCCTGGAGAAAACCGTTTCTGAACAACACGAGCTCAGAATCACGGAAGTACCTCACCGCAGCATGAAAGACGGAGGGAGAAATCTCCTTTCCCTGGAGACTTGCCGACCATGTTGCAATTTCGTCACGATCAAAGCTTGAGGATTCGAGAACGCGAACGAGTCGGTAAATGCTGCAGTTGTTCTGAATCCACTCTGCAAGATACTTCCAGAGATTCCCTGCAAGAGTGCCAAACAGAGGCTGGCCCTTCGCCCAGTGGACCAGATCGGGCTGTCCGAGCTGCTCAAGCACCGGCCGGATGAAGTAGTAGGATGCATTGTAGTGTGAGGTGCAGATGCCAATCCGAACCGGCGGCGTCGAGGACTGGAGGTCCTCCAGAACATTCCGGATTGTCTGAAGAGCTTCCTGATACGGCGTATCAACAGCATAGCCGGTGAGAGCGTTCGTCGTCGAAGAGTGCGGCACTGAATCAACCCACTGGATTCCCATCCGTGAGATGAGCCGTTCTTCCATCGTGGTCGTGTGATGCCTTATGATAAATGTTGATTGGCATGGTGGCGATTGGTCAAGCAACGCAATCACTGCATCGGCGTAATCGAAGAGACTCGCTGTACGTTTCTTCCGTTCGTACTCACTCATCACATGGAGAATATCGCTCCACTTTTCCTGGTTCGGCAACTCACGGAGGTGTGCATCCGTGATGCCGTTCAACCGAAGCTCGGCGATCGTCTCGAGCATGAACGTGCAGAGTCCCTCAAACTCCACCGATTCATTGAAGTACTTGAGTTGCGGTTTGAGTTCCACGAGCAGACATCGCATCAGCCAGAATAGGCGGTCCCCGGCGATATAGGTTCTCTTCGGAAGAAGCGGGAGCGACCGATCCACGAAGAATTCTCCCACTGGCTGCACGACCAGATTGGCGACGTGACCGGCCTTGAGGGCGAGGTGACGCTTGAGCATGCCTGGATTGACGAACCCCGGTGTCAGGAGGGTTTTCCGGTCAGGCGTGGTAAGAGGAATCGCATCGATGATCGCGGTGAGCATGAGACGGAGTCAGCCGGTGACGGAGGTTGGTTCGTGAAGCATTGGGATTATGTGAATACATCATCAGGACGCATTGAAATCTACGAAGATTTTCTGCAATAGCAATTCACAAGAGATTGAATTTCCCCCCATCTTCCCGTATCATGTCTTCACACGAAAGGACACATCATGGCTGTCCGCGCCCGCGCATATCTTCTTCTTATCATATCCATTCCCCTCCTTGTCTCTGCGCAACAACTCTCTGAAGTGCAACGACTGGAAGAGGGGGGCAAGTTCAACGAAGCCGCTTCACTCCTTCATCAAATGCTGGACAATGAGGAACTCGCTCCCGATGTCCGGAAGGAATTGGAGTTCGAACTCGATCGGCTCGACAGGATACGATTGGACTACTCCCTCACGGAGGAGACGCTCTTCTCCCAGCTTGTTCGTTCGGTGAAGGACCTGACTCGGGAAGAGTTTGTCCGGTGGGTCAAGGAAGGAAGATTCGATCGGCGGATGATCGACGGTGAAGCGCGGTTCGTAGGCGTCAGCCGGAGTAATCTTTTTTTTCGTTATCCGGATGCTGTGGCACGAAGG
>JAERML010000359.1:3195-3965 GCA_016844425.1 Bacteroidota bacterium | reverse complement strand
AGTGTCCAATCCAGCCCCGAGGCTTCGGAAAACCCTGAGAACGTTGACGTTGGTCAGAGCTTTGCAGGCAAAAAGGATTTTGACTTTTGGGACATGGAGCGCCGAGTGCATCATTTCAAACTGGCGCCGCATCACCGAGGTCTCGTAGAGATAGAGCGGGTTGCCGTATTTGGCGCAGAGAGTGAGAGCGTCAATATTGTCGAGCAGGTAACGGTTATTTTCGAGAACCATGGATTCTGAACAGTTGCTGTCAGGTTTCGTGGGTGATTGCGGTTAGCAACGCTGCTTCCGGAGCGCCTCGTTGCGGAAGGAACCTCGACTCATCAAGCTCTCGTGTGGTTCTCCCCGAGCACGGCCGCCAAAGCAGCAACGGTGATGATGTCATCGACGCTGCATCCGCGCGACAGATCGAACATCGGTTTCTTCAATCCCTGAACCAGGGGCCCGAGCGCTTCCGCGCCAGCCATGCGGTGGGCCATCTTGTATCCGATGTTCCCCGAATCAAGGTCGGGAAAGATAAGGACGTTTGCCCGGCCACCAACCGGACTGCCGGGGGCCTTTCTGGCAGAGATCTCCGGAGTGATTGCGGCATCAAGCTGGATCTCCCCATCCACCACCAGTTTCGGACGTTTTTTCCGCACTATCTCTGTTGCCTGCCGCACCTTGTCCACCCTTGGATGGGATGCACTTCCCCTGGTTGAGAACGAAAGCATTGCCACGCGCGGCTCCTCGCCAGTCGCCTTCCGGTGATTCTCCGCGGTGATGATCGC
>JAERML010000359.1:2126-3142 GCA_016844425.1 Bacteroidota bacterium | reverse complement strand
AAACGAATAGACCTGATGAGGGAATACGATTAGAAAGAAACTCGATGCGAAGCTCACACCCTCGGCAAGGCCGACAATCTTGATTCCAGCCCGCAGGACATCCCGGGTGGGGCTGAGCGATCCCGCGACACTCCCATCAGCCTCTCCCATCCGCACCATCATCGCTGCAAAGAAGAGCGGGCTCCGCAGCAAAGCCTCTTCCTCCGCAGGTGAAAGTCCCCCATTGACTCGCTGATGATATTCCTCAACGAACGTTTGAAGCTTCGGTGACTTTCCGGGATCGACAATATCTATGTTTTCAAATGAACCGCTGCCGCCTACCCTGCGAATCTCCTCCTCGTTACCAACGAGTATTGGTCTCGCCAGGTACTTCTGAACGAGCGCTCTCGCGGCACGAATTGTCCTTTCGTCTGTCGCATCCGGCAAGGCGATCCTTCTGCCGAGAGGCCGGGCTCTCTTGTGGAGGGTGTTGATCAAAGACGATGTCATATGGCTAAGATACCAAACTCGAGTGGAGAATCAAGGAGGGGAAAAAAGTAGCGCCATGTGACTAATTGGCACTACCACGCCTTGGGTAACTTTGAAGCCGTTCTTTCAACAGCTCCTTGGATCATACCCTATTCCTGATGCACAGAAAAGTATATATCGAAACCTACGGATGCCAGATGAACCTGGCTGACTCTGAGATCATTGGTGGAATCCTCCAGCCGGGGGGATTTGTTTTCACAGACAAGGTCTCTGAAGCAGAAGTGATTCTGGTCAACACCTGCGCCATTCGGGATAATGCCGAGCAGCGCATCTACGGGCGGCTGGGCATGTTCGGAGTGTGGAAAAAGAAAAACCCGGAAATGGTTGTCGGCGTCCTGGGCTGTATGGCAGAACGTCTCCGTTCGAAGCTTGTCGACGAGGATCGCATCATTGACCTTGTTGTCGGACCCGACGAATATCGAAAGCTCCCGCTTCTTCTGGAGCAGGCGTTCGAAGGTGGGAAAGGTATTGCGGTACGCCTCTCGAGA
>JAERML010000359.1:0-2106 GCA_016844425.1 Bacteroidota bacterium | reverse complement strand
GACCCGCTCCGGACGGAGGGGGTGAGCGCGTGGATTTCCGTCATGCGCGGTTGCGACAAGTTCTGCACATTTTGCGTTGTCCCTTTCACGCGTGGCCGTGAACGAAGCAGGTCGCTCAGGGGCGTTGTTGATGAGGTGAGAAGGCTGGGGGAGCGGGGCTTCAAAGAGGTTACGCTGCTGGGGCAGAATGTCAATTCCTACGACGATGGAGAGCACGATTTTGCCGACCTGATGCAGGCGGTTGCGAAGGTCGATCGTACCATGAGGGTTCGATTCACGACCTCCCATCCACAAGACATGTCTGACAAGCTGATCGATACCATTGCAGGCAACGAGAACATCTGCAACTACGTGCACCTGCCGGTGCAGTCGGGTTCCGACAGGATTCTCGCCCTCATGAATCGCTCCTATGCCATTGACCACTACCTGCGTCTCGTGGAGAAACTCCGTCGGGCTATCCCGGGTGTCAGCCTCAGCACCGACATCATTTCGGGATTCCCGACTGAAACAGAAACCGACCATCAAATGACCGTCGACCTCATGAAGCATGTGCAGTACGACGGGGCATATACATTCAAGTACTCTGCCCGGGAAAACACCAAGGCCTGGGAGATGCTCGATGATGTGCCGGAGGAAGAAAAGGGAAGGCGAGTCTGTGACATTACGGAGCGGCAACACACGATCTCCCTCGGTATCAGGTAGGAACGGTCGAAAAGATTCTTGTTGAAGGTCCCAGCAGGAAATCGACTGATTTCTACACAGGACGGACAGACAGAAACAAGACCGTGATATTTCCGCGTGGGGGCGAGAAGGCAGGCGACTACATCGACGTGATGATCCAGCGCGCAAATTCTGCCACCCTATTTGGAGATGCGTGGTTACAAGAGGACGCTGCATGAAGACAGCCCTGCTTCTTATTTTGCTGGTGACTCCGCTTCGATTTTTTGCCCAGGAGAAACCCGACATTAACAGCTACGTGGCAAGGGTTGAGGAGGGAGATGTCGAGAGTGTGCGGGAAGAAGTCCCGTCGTTGCTGCAGCACTACCCAAACGACGCGGGGGTGCTCTACCTGCAGGGCCTTGTGACCTCTGATGGAGCGGAAGCGGTGCGGATCTACCAGGGGATCGTTGACAGTTTTCCGCGAGGCGAGTGGGCCGATGATGCCCTCTTTAAGGTGTACCAGTTTTACCATGCGATTGGCCTGTATCTGACAGCCGAGATGAAATGGAATCAGCTCAACCGTGAATACCAATGTTGTCTCTGCTGAAAGGCCTCAGGGCCAGTTCGCCCTTCAAGTAGGGGCGTACTTATCACGGGAGAACGCAGAAAAACAAAAACTGTTTTTTGAGGATCTGGGGTTTCCGGTAGAGGTATTCAACCGGTTGAAAGACTCGCGTTCGATGTTTCTGGTGTTCGTTGGAAATTATCTGACCTACGAAGAGGCAAAGGACAAAGCCGCGGACATCCGAAAGAGCTACAGTGTCGATTCCTTTGTGGTCTCGAGGTGACATGCAGGGTGCTGCCATGAAAACAGAAGCAGGGGGTTTCCAACACGAACACGGGATCGTCGGTTCGACGGTGGAAATGCAGGAGATCGTCAATGTGGTGGAGCAGGTGGGGCCAACCGACATCACCGTTCTCATTACCGGTGAGAGCGGGGTCGGGAAAGAGGTGATCGCGAAAGCGATTCACGCGGCGAGCCAGAGAAACAGGAAACCCCTCATCACGGTAAACAGCGGAGCCATCCCCGAGGGAATCATCGAGAGTGAGTTGTTCGGGCATGAACGGGGATCATTCACCGGAGCGTCAGAGCAACGAAAGGGGTATTTCGAACTGGCCGACGGAGGAACCCTCTTTCTTGATGAAATCGGAGAGCTCCCGTTATCAGCGCAGGTGAAGTTCCTGCGTGTGCTCGAGAACGGCGAATTCCTCCGTGTCGGTTCTTCTGTACCCCGAAGGGTCGATGTGAGAGTGATCGCCGCGACAAACAAGGACCTTGAAGCCGAGGTTCGTCAGAATCTCTTTCGTTCGGATCTGTACTTTCGCCTTCGCTCCGTCAACATCAGCATCCCGCCGCTTCGCCGGCGGCTTGAGGACATTCCGCTG
>JAERML010000005.1 GCA_016844425.1 Bacteroidota bacterium | reverse complement strand
AGAGCCGCAATCGGGTGGTCGCTTGTTGCCATTGCATAAACATGGCATGATGCGCACTTAATGGTTGAGAAGACCTGCTCACCGCGCGTCACTTCGGGGTCACCACTGTTTCTCCGTTCAGGCCGGCGAAGAGTCTGAAGATAAAAGACCACATCATTGACGGTGGCAGCAGGAATCTCCGGATCGGCAATCGGATCGCCACCGTTACCGCCGGTTGCCGGATTGAGGTTCTCCACCGGAATGTAATCGGAGGTAATCCCCATGTCCTGATGATAGGCCGTCGCGGCCTGCTGGAGGAGGTTGATCGCTCCTGCTTTCCGCCCGAAACGTCCGAGGTGCTTTCCATTGTAAGGCCCTGGTCCAGCTCCAACAAATTCCGGAGGAGTGATGAGATTCGGTCGTCCGGAGATTCCGTCACCGTCGGCGTCGTTCGGGTCGGCGTAGCGGAGAATCGTCGAATCGGGAATCGCCTCGATGAGCCCAAGTCCCACCACCAGCGGCCCGCCCCGTTCGGAGATGGCGTCCGCAATTGCTGGAATTGACTCCGCTGGATAACCCGGCATACTCCGTTCCTGGAGTTGTGGACCGCCATGCGCAACGAGTGGATCGAACAACCCGCCACCAATATTGCGGCCGAACCGTTTCAGGTTCACCAGAGGATGCCCACGCCCGTCGCCAACATGGCACCGTTCGCAGGACGCCTGGTTGAAGATTGGGCCAAGCCCGGTCTGGAATGTGAACACGTCGCCAAATGCCGCGTCGCCCCGGGTGAAGATGGCGCGTTGCGCGTCGGTGAGTCCGTCGAGAGGACCCTCAAACGATTCGCTTGGCTCCGGCGCCTTTGTGAGCAGATGCTCGCATCCAGCGATCACCATGACAAGAACGGCGCCCAGGACAGCCAGACGAAGGACATTCAGTATCGTATTCATATCCTCTCCTCTTGCACTATGAGCACGGGGAATAGACAACGCGTGGTGCACGCGCGATTCTGGGCGAACAGGACCACCGGCATGACAATCGCCAAACCAAGCAACGTAGTTCATTTGCGGGAATCTCCTTGAAACTACCCGGCAATCAACCGCCAGATCTGTGCAACAAAAAAGCAGAGTGTGAGGCCCATGGCAACGGGCAACAATGCCGCCACTGCTGTCCATTTTGCGCTTCGCGTCTCTTTATAGATTGTATAGATCGTGGTCGAACAAGGATTGTGGACGAGACTGAACAGCATCAGGTTGACCGCCATGAGTAACGACCAGCCCCCGGCATGAAACACGGACAGATACTGCATGTTATCCTCCAGCTCAAACAGCACGCCAGCTCCCTCTCCGTAACCAGACACTCCGCTGCTTAGTACGGTGAGCATGAGCACCGTGGGAATCACGATCTCGTTTGCCGGGATTGCGATAATGTACGCGAGGAGTATAACGCCGTTCAGTCCAATCAGGAATCCGAACGGGTTCAGCCAGTTCATGATGTGCTCGGCAAGGCTCAGGTCGGCAACATGGATGTTGGCGAGTAACCAGATCACTACACCGGCAGGTACAGCAAAGATGACCGCTCTCCACAAGACAATAATCGTCCTATCGATCAGCGAAGTATACAGTGTTTGCAGAATTCTGGGTGGGCGGTACGGCGGCAGTTCCAGGCTGAATGACGAAGCCTCTCCCTTTAACATCGTCCGGGAGAGAAACCAGGAAGTGAGGAAGGTCAAGGCAATCCCAAGCAGCGCGATCGCAACGACGGCTGAAGCGGAAAGAAGTCCTGCAAGAGCTGGCGGTGCAAGCGCTCCAATGAAGAGTGATGCAATCAGAATTTGTGTGGGCCACCGGCCATTGCACAGCGCAAAGTTGTTGGTAATGATGGCGATGAGTCGTTCACGAGGGCTATCGATGATACGTGTCGCAACAATGCCCGCCGCGTTGCAGCCGTACCCCATGCTCATTGTCAGTGCTTGTTTCCCGTGTGCCCCTGCCTTTCGGAACAGGTTGTCCAGATTGAATGCCACGCGCGGTAGGTAACCGAAATCCTCGAGTAGCGTAAACAGCGGAAAGAAGATCGCCATGGGAGGCAGCATCACGGAGATCACCCACCCCGCGGAGAGGTAGGCGCCGTCCAGCAAAAGCCCGTCGATCCACCATGGAACGCCGAGAGTTGCTGAGAAAGACTTCAACGCAGGATGAATGGTGTCGAGCAGGAGATCGGCAAGAAGCGCCGAAGGTACGTTTGCGCCCGCGATGGTAATCCAGAACACACCCATGAGCAGCACAAGCATTGTCGGGAAGCCCGTCCACCGACTCGTCAACAGACGGTCGAGGGTCCGGTCCCAGTTGAATTTCTGGCGTTTTCCGGAACGGATAACCGTCGTATCGGCAATACGGGCGGCATCCGTGTAGATCGTTTCCATCAACACATCGTGAAAATTCTCCCCCACATCCCAACGAAGCGCGTTGGCCCGTGCAAGGATTCCCTCGTTTGTTGTCCCGTACGTCATGACAAAGCTCCTTCTCCAACCGGTTCGCGTTCAATTTGAGATTCCGTGCGCGAGAGCTCCGCAAGCTCCCCCGACTTCACGGCTTCGATGATGCGGGCGTCGCCGTCAAGAAGCCTGAGCGCAACCCATCGCGCATTGGAGAGGCCCGGAAACTGAGCTGCTACTTTCGTCGCCAGCTCATCGATCGCTCTTTCCAGTGCAATCGAACGACTCTTGATCCGCCGTGGCTTGCAAACAAACACTCCGGTCGCCACATCATTGATTGCCTGTAGCAGTTCCTGTATGCCTATATCCTGCCTGGCAGCAGTCGGGACCACCGGAACACCTAGTTCCTTTGTCAGCAGGCGTTCGTCTACTCTGATCCCGTGCCGTTCTGCCTCGTCGGTCAGGTTGAGACACACCACCGCCCGGTCTGTTATTTCCAGCACCTGCAATACCAGGTTGAGATTCCTCTCAAGTCGCGTCGCGTCGACGACAATCACCGTTACGTCGGGCTGTCCGAAGAGGATGAAGTTGCGGGCAACATCCTCGTCAGTGCTGGTTGAAAGCAACGAGTACGTACCCGGCAGGTCAACAACTTTGTAGCGTTTCCCGGCAAACAAGAATCCACCTTCTGCCCGGACCACCGTCTTGCCGGGCCAATTCCCTGTGTGTTGACGCAGACCAGTCAGCGCATTGAACACCGTACTCTTGCCCGTATTAGGATTGCCGGCTAGTGCGATGACATAGTCCGAACCCTTCATGTCGACACCCAGCTTAGTGAGGTTCCCCAGGTTGTGAACAGGGCACGTCTCACATGGTGGATGTGCTTGCGTCGTCATTGAACAGTCTCCTTTTCACGTTGGATGTGTACCATCCGGGCTTGCGCGTTCCTCAACGCTATCGTTGCGCCTCTGATTACGTACGCGGTCGGGTCACCACTGGCACTTCGCATCTCTGCGGTGACTAACGTTCCCGGAATTATCCCGAGGTCCATGAGGCGTCTCCGTTGCTGCCCCCGACACGCGCGGGAGATCCCGGTAACACGCCCGGATTCGCCGGGATTCAATGCCACGAGTGATTCGTGGGGGGCCTCAATCGGCGCTTCCGCCGGCAAGGGAACAACGGTAACATTTGCCGCGACAACGGGCGCCAGAACATTCTCGGCTCCATCAGCCTCGAACCGGATCTTATCATCTCCCTTATCAAGCACCCTGATCTTGACGCCAGGATACAATCCCTGTGCTACCAACTGCGCATAGACGGCATTGGGCTCATCTTCGATGTGAACAATCTGTCCACGTTCTCCGGAAGGAAGTTGCGTCAATGAATACCCGCGTGGAGTCGGAAGGTCGCCGCTGGTGGTCGGGATGGGATCCCCATGGGGATCAAAGCGAGGATTGCCCATCTGTGCGGAGAGGGCATCTGCCTGGTCGAGTGTCATCATGTGCTCGGTCCGTTCCGCTTCCGCATGCCACTCGGTTTCTTTCACGCCCGTCTCATCGGCGAGGTACCGCTCCCACAGGCGATGCACCCTGATGCCTCCGTCAGTTGAAAACCGTCACCCTGCGCCTTCAGCAAGCCGTGGGTTTCCAACTTCAGCAGCACTGCCGCTGCATCGTCTCCGGATATCCCCAGGGCACCCGCGATACTCTGCCGCGTACAGATGAGCTTCCGATACTCGCAGTCATACAAATGTTTCAATGCATCTTCAATGAGGACGCGCTTCGTGTTGAGTCGCGCACGTTGCCAGCGGGCGACAAGGCCACGCTTCGGCCACAGCACAATGCCGAGCAGTCCCAACCCCGCAACAGCAACCAACAATGCAGCCATAGGATTAATCATACCATCCATCTACGTATCTCTTTGAGAGTTTATGCGAGTTCGACAAAGATTGACCCAGCCACCTTTTTGCTGATAAACTGGTCCTTACCCCCCACTTTCACCACCATTGACCCATCGAAATTCATTTTCTCTCGCACCGTCAGCTTCTTGTTCAGACTGAGGCCAAGCTTGGTGGCGTGTTGGAGGATCTGTGAGTCATCATCACTTACGCGCAGCACTTTTACCACGTCACCTACACCGAATTCGTGCAGCGCTGTGTATGCCGTGTGTTCCAAGCCGCCCGTCGCATCAGGAATCGGGTCTCCGTGTGGATCGACGGCGGGAAACCCCAACGCCTCGTCCAGCTTCTGCTCCATTTCCTCGGAGGTCACATGCTCAAGTCTCTCGGCTTCGTCGTGAACCTTGTCCCATGAGAAGCCAAGGAATTTCATCAGATACATTTCCCACAGTCTGTGTCGACGGACAATCTTTATGGCCATCAGCCTTCCACTGGCAGTCAGCTCAACGCCACGATACGGCGCGTAACGGACAACCCCCCTCTCTGATAGCTTCTTGATCATATCCGTAACGGAGGGATCGGAAAGTTGGAGGTTCATTGCCAGGGCGGAGGTAGTGACTTTCTCCCCCTCACGCTGCAACTTGTATATGTTCTTTATGTAGTCTTCGGTGCTTCTGTTTAACATCGGCATATGCGCAAAGGGTAATATTGTTTAGGTATACCTAAATCATAATTTACATATATCTAATACAAAGTCAAGGGGGTAAGAAAAAAACTTCTGCATGTCTGGGGAATGAACTATCGACAGAAGGAGGTGGTTTCTGCGATTGCGGACGTAGTTGCGCCAACGGAAGGGAAAGGAGGGGCGGGGCTGGATCTACTTCAAGAGAACCATTTTCCTGACGTTCAGTTCCTCCATCGAAGGCGTGGTAACAAAACAAACTGTAGCAGCCACAGACTTATCTGCCTCATCCCGCCTAAGTGCCTGTTGCTGAATGAAATGGAACCGGGAATCGACACGTGAGGATTGAGCTACCGCCGGGAGAATTGGGACGAGCAAACTGAGTAGGCACGCTGCAAACGTGGAACGGAATTCAGGCTCAAGGATCGCTTCATTCCTTCGGGGGTTGGTTGTTCTTTTCAAACACGTCATCCGCAAGGCCGGTGTTGATTCTGTAGCCGGAATACTGGATAGAAATCGTGCCCGTGCGTGGGAGACGAGGCGTTTGCACGGGGGAGGTTTGATCGTACGGCGAGGTCTCGGTCGTATCCTCTTCGGTCGATGCGAACGTGACGGTAGTCCGCGATGGCATCCAGTGTCCGCTTTGCTGCTGGTGCTGAAACACCGCGGTCATCGTCCGTCCATCAAACAGCGGGGCAGCGATCTGTTCAATAGTGGACCGGTCGGGATCGATGGAGAGAAAAACAATCCTGAGTTTGTCCTTTTCGGTATTCGGCTGGAGAGTCAGGCGCGTGCAACGTTTTCCGTTCACTGAATCATTGCCGGATGCAATCACCGTATAACGGGAAAGGAATCTTGCCGGGTTGAGCGCCATACCATCGCGCGGGAGGAGTGCGAAACCATCGGAGTCGAAATGAAAGCGGTCCGGCTGCTTGTAGTACAACGTCATTTGCATGGGAGGGACGCTCAGCCGCTCGATGGCAGCAACGATATTCAGTGTCACCGTGTAGTCACGGATCGCAGAGAATCGCTCGACGACCTTCTGGAGCGTCTCCTCCCCGGTCGGTTTCCCCTCGGGAGCCGAAAGTAGCGCCACTAGCAGGACAATGGATGATGCGTGTGTCATGGCAAACAGAAGAATTATCCGGCCGATGTGATCTTCTTTGCGACCATGGTATTGTACAACACCATCAGCGCGGTCGACCCGAACCCGATCGCGGCGAGGATGTACCACATCATGGCCGGGTTGAATGTATCACGAATGTAGGTCTGTACCAACCATCCCGAGAGAGGTCCGGCAACAAACGAACCGATAGCCACGGGCAGGAAGGCAAAGCCCATGAACGTCCCGACCTGGTCTTTCGGGGCAAGGGCACTCACGTACTCATAGAACCGGGGAGCTTGTGTTGCTTCACCAATCGCAAAGAGTGCCATGGCAACGATCGCCATCGTGACAGTAGGGGACGATGCAATCAGAAGCCACGAGCAACTTGCAATCAGAAAGCCGAGAGACATTGCCGTGATCGGACTCCACTTCTTCACCAGCGCGGTCACAGGCACACTCACAATAATAATCGTCCACGCGTCCACCGTTTCCAGCAACTCGAATTGCTCGAACTTTAGGACCTCGGTAATGTAGAAGGGGAACGAATAGAAGATCTGCCAGAACATGATCCAGAACCCGGAGAAGATCACCAGGAAGCTGATGAACCGGCCGTTACGGAACACAAGAAGCATGTCGCTGAATACCTGGTTAAAGGTTTTGGTTGATTTCACTTCTCCATCGTGCGCTTCCGGCTCCTTGAAAAAGATGAGTGTCCCGAGCACCAACGCGAGCGACGTCAGTGAAGACATGATCAGGACGAACTCGATCCCGAGGTTCTCCCGGACTTGCAGTGCAAGGATCGGCCCGATGGCGCCGCCGAGATTGACAAGTGTGTAATAGATGGAAAAACCCAGGGACTTCACGTCGGGCCGGGAAGTCTTGGCAACCGTCCCCACAATACACGGCTTGATCAGCGATCCGCCAATGGCCGTAAGCAACAACACCGTGGTTACATAGGGAACCTTGCCAAAGATATTCACAATGTCCTGCCCGGCATCGAGCCCCGCAATGCCGATCAGGAAATAGCCGATGGTGAAGAATGCGAAACATGCCGCAAGGGATTTCCTGAACCCGAACCTATCCACAAACACGCCGGCCAGAATAGGGAGCGAAAAGATTACCCCGGAGAAAAGGCCAACAAGCGATCCGGCAGTTTCAACACCGAGGCCGATCTTGTTCGCCAGGTATACGGCAAGAATCGCCTTGGTGCCGTAGAACGCGAACCGCTCGAACAGCTCGAGAATGTTGGCGACCCAAAACGTCCGGACAAACCCGGTCCGGATTTCGTGCAGACGTTCGGAAATGCTCACGAAGGCTCCTTCGGATGAGTGTGTAAGGGAATGATGTCAGCTTGCGGGGCAAAGAATGGTTGAAGAAACACATTCTCTGCTTGCCATCGTGTCAGATCTTCACTAATTCTTCCTGCATCTCACCCGTCACCTCCGGAACCCCATCGTGGCGGACAAAGATATTCACCTCGCTCCGGACTGCCATCTCCCCTTCAAGATAAATCCCCGGTTCGATCGAGAAGCAACTGCCGGGCATGATCTGACGATCGTCCTTGGTCTCGAGGTTGTCAATGTTCACCCCATTCCCGTGTACCTCTTCGCCGATGGAATGTCCCGTTCGGTGGACAAAGTACTTGGCGTAGCCAGCCTTCTTTACTACGGCGCGACACGCATCATCCACCTGCCAGCCGTAGCATGGTCGTCCCTTTGCGAATTTCTCGGTTACAAACTGGATGGCAGCGTTGCGTGCGTTTTTCACTGTCGCAAAGATCTCCCGGTACCTGCTTGCGGGCTCGCTGCCGATATAGCCGACCCACGTGATATCATAGTAGATCCCGCCCGGGACATTCTTCTTTGCCCAGAGGTCGATGAGAACTGTGTCCCCGTGCTTAAAGGGTCGCGCATTCTGTGGTGTCGATTCGAAATGCGGGTCAGCCGGATGGTCGTTTGTCCCGACGATCGGCGGATCAGCAGTCACCAGCCCCTCTTCCTTGAACCGCCGCATGATGAATTGCTGGACGTCGTATTCCGTCATCCCGTTGTTCGATGCAACCGCGCTGCGAATCTGTCCAAACGCCTCAGCCCGTATCTTATCGACAATGATGCCCGCCTCCTTGTGCAAACGATACCCTTCTTCACCGATCAACGCCTCGAAAAGTTGCACGAGGTCAGCAGAGGACACCACCTTGTGGCCGAAACTTCTCACCAGTTCCACGATTCCCGCATCCACCATGGAGACATACGGGATGTTGTTCTTCGGTGAATACTGCATCGCAATCTTTTTCGGGCTGCCGAGGATCTTCTTGAGCGATGCGTGCAACTGCTCCCATGGCAGGTAAACGGTCTTCGAACCGGGGAGAGACTCGAGCTTGAACTTCTCAACACTGTGCACCAGCTTTCGCGGTTCCCCTTTTGCAGGGATGAAGTAGAACCACCGACGGCTTGTCAGTTTGTTCGGGTCGAGTCCAAGGACACGGAGCGAGAGATGGTCCCGGTTGTGGAAATCGCAGAGAAGCCATCCACCCAGTTTCCGTTCGCGGAGAGCCTGTTGAATGCGTGTCAGATCCATGGAGGTTTCCTTTCGCAGCAAATTCAGGAGATCGGGGAAATGTCTGTGCCGCTGTAGCGGCAGGAGACCTCGACGCTATGTCGAACTATGAGGAATGCAACAAGAATCAACTGACGATGTCTTTGTTGACGAAAATATACCAAGTTGCCACATAAAATCCAACGCTGAAGCATCCGAGGATCGCCACATGATGGAGGATCGTCTCCCAGGGAATCGATGCTTCCAGTGCTTTCTGCCAAACATTGAGATAGGTGGTAAACAAGTAAGGCTTCACCGGGACAAAGAACGATGTCGGCATATTGGAGATAACGAGGAAGACAACCATCACCGTCATTGTCCCGATGATGGGGCCGATCGCGTTCTCAACAAACGACGAGAATAGAAATGCCAGCGACGCTACGCACCACATGCTCCAGATTGCAAGGCCAAAGGCAAGGCACATCCGACCAAGCGCTTCATGCTGGGAGATGATCGCCAACTCCCTCCCCGGGACAAGCAGATCGCCCACGCCAAACATCGCTACGCCGAGACCGAGACTGAGGGTCGCCAGAAACGCCACGAGAGAGAAAGCATAAAAAAGTGTGGTAAGGTATTTGGCAAGAAGGATCCGCGTGCGCGAAACAGGCCGGATGAGGATGAGTCGGAATGTCCCCCCGGTCGCTTCACCTGCGAGTTGGTCTCCCGCAACAAGACTGATAAGAAAGGGGATGTGTACCCAGAGGCTGTTCATGATCAGCTGTGTGACAAAGTACCCGTTGAAAAGATTTCCGACAAAAAAGAAGTCCTTCTCCAGACTCCGGGTTATCCCCTTGATCATCGAGCCCCCTTCCAGTTTCAAGGCTATTTCCACCAAAGGGACCAGGATGAGAATGGCGATGAAACCGATGTAGGTCCGCCATTTGAAATAGGTCTTGAGCAATTCGTTCTTTAGTATCGAGAGCATTGAAGGATTGATCGGGTGTGTATGAAGAAAGCCAACGGCGGGTTGCATCAGGGTTTTCGCCCTGGAGGAGTGTCGGACGCCCCTTCGGTGATAGAGAGAAAATACTCTTCAAGGTTTCGGCGTGGGATAAGCGAGTGGACCTCGACGCCTGCGTGAACCAGTGCCGCGTTCAGAGAGGCAGCTTTTTCCAACGGCATCTTCACCGTAAATGTGCCGTTGGATGCGGAAATACCCAGGACGTATGGCTGCCGGTCAATCACCTTTTTTGCCATCTCGGGAGGCCATGCATCCACCCGCACGATATTCTCACCTGACGTGAGCAACTCCTCCACTCTCCCCTGAACGACAAGAGTGCCTGCATTGATGATGGCCATGCTAGATGCTGTCTGTTCGATTTCGCTAAGGAGATGAGAGGAAAGGAAGATAGTGATGCCGCGCTCGGTGGAGAGTTTCCGAACGAGTTCCCGAACCTCTTTGATTCCTTGCGGGTCGAGCCCGGTGGTTGGCTCGTCAAGGATGATGAACTCCGGGTCCCCGAGCAGTGCCTGAGCGATACCAAGCCGCTGTTTCATTCCGTGGGAATAGGTTTTCACGCGATCCCCGCCCCGATCTGCGAGACTCACAATCTCAAGTACTTCGTCAATCGCATGGTGGGGCACATCCCCCCTCATTGATGCCACGATCTCCAGATTTCGCCTTGCAGAGAGATAGAGATAGAAGTCCGCCCGCTCCACGAGTCCACCGACACGAGAGAGAACAGCACGACGATGGCCGCGGAGGCGACTGCCGAACAATTCAACATGTCCTTCTGTTGGAGTGATAAGCGAGAGAAGCATCCGTATCAGCGTGCTTTTGCCGGCACCGTTGGGGCCGAGGAACCCGAACACATCGCCGCGATGGACGCACAGGTTCACGTCCTTCACCGCCCAACGGTTCTTGTAACGCTTGCTGAGATGATATGTCTGCAAAATAACTTCGGTCGACATGGAGATTCGGTTGGTTCCTCGTGCGTGGATTCTTGACTCTCGGAGACGTTTTCCCTATTATACCACGAAAGCGCGATACACTTGTTGCATGACCTTGGGCAACAAACAGATTACTCGTGGCCCTCGCTCCCACCCGCGTGTCGTTCGGGGAACACACCATCTCCTTCTGTCAGGCTTTGGCGCTGGATGAAACGCAAGAACACCAGAAAGACTTTCCCTTCATCACATCGGCCAACAATGTTGTCTCGAGACCGGAGCGTTGTTCGGGCGCCCGTTACCACGCTCAAGCCCCCCCGCCGACGACCCGTAATTACTGATGATCTTCTCGCCCGGCTTCACCGCAACATACTTTTCACCAACGTCAGCAAGCGAAGCTTCACAGCAATCATCCCCAAGCTAACTGTCGGGCGTTTTAAGGCCGGCGAGATTATTTTTGACGAATCAACCCGGGGGCGCGACCTCTACCTGATTGCGGAGGGGAGGGTCAGCATTAAGAAATATACAAAATACGGCAATGAATCGCTGCTCGCAGTGTTGCATGAAGGAGATTTCTTCGGTGAATTGTCGATCATCGACGGCCTTCCCCGCTCGGCACGCGCGGAGGCGCTGGATAACACGGCTATCGTCAGCTTCAGTGCTTCCGATTTCCGATCCCTCATCAAGGAAAGCGACGCCTTCACATTCAACCTCCTGAACAACCTCGTACTCCGCCTCCGGACAATGGACCAGACATTTGTCCGGGAACTCGAACGGCATGCCCTGGCCTCACGGGCAAAGATGGAAAAGCTCAATCTCCTGATTGAAGCAAGCAAGATCGTCAATTCCACGATTGACATTGACAAGCTGTTGGTGATCATTCTTGACGCTGCGGCGCATAGCATCAAAGCTGATCGGGGGACTCTGTACCTGGTCGATGAGCCGAACCATGAGCTCTGGTCGAAGGCAGCGCAAGGTAAAGACATGGTGGAGATCCGCCTCCCGATTGGGAAAGGCCTCGCAGGCTATGTAGCAAAGACCGGTGAGACCGTGAACATTACCGACGCCTATCGTGATCCCCGGTTCAACCCCGAGATCGACCGGAAGAGCGGCTACAAGACTCACAATGTCCTCTGTATGCCCATGCGGGACAAAGAGGGGAAGATCGTAGGAGTGTTCCAGTTCTTGAACAAACACAAGGGGTCCTTCACCGCTGAGGACGCGTCGTTCATCGATGGACTCTCCGTCCACGCGGCAATCGCCGTGGAGAATGCGCGGATTGCGCGGGAGATGGTGAAGAACGAGCGGCTCTCGGCTGTGGGACGGATGGCCAGCTCGATTATCCACGACATCAAGAACCCGATGACCACACTCCGCCTGTATGCCCAGGTGATCCAGAAAAAATCGGGTGGCACCGACCTTGCCCGGATGGCGGAGGAGATCATCCGCCAGGTGGACCGCTTTGTGAAGATGACACAGGAGATTCTCGATTTCTCCCGGGGGGTGAGCGAGATGAACGCGAAACCCATTCGGTTGGAGGAGGTAATGGAAGGGGCTTTGAAATTCCTTGAGGCCGACTTCGAACGGAAGAAGGTCAAGCTGGAACGACGCTATGAATACACCGACCGCTGCGTCCTGGACGTTGAGAAGATGATCCGGGTCTTGTACAACCTCGCGGGCAACGCCGTGGATGCCATGCCGAATGGCGGCACCCTTACGGTTCGCACACACAGGGCGGACTCTTCCATCTACATAGAATTCATCGACACGGGCGTTGGTATGTCACCGGAAATCCGTGCGCGCGTGTTCGAGCCGTTCTTTACCCATGGGAAGAAACGGGGGACCGGTCTCGGGCTCGCCATCGTAAAGAAAATCGTGGACGACCACAAAGGGAAAATCGAGATCGAATCGACTCCCAATGTTGGCACCACCTTCCGCCTCATTCTCCCGCGAGGGATGTAGTACTCTCCACTCCATCATTCTCTCCAACTTTTCACAACGTCATAGATCGCGTACTGGGAGCGAAGGAGTTCACTGTCGTTCTTCTGCCGGTCCTTGTTGTTCTGACTCTTGTTGATGATGCGTGCCTTCACGGTGTCCTGCAATTGAAGATCAAGAATAGCCCGCACCTGACCGCGGATCCGTTCTTCGTATATCGGGAATCCCACCTCGATCCGACGGCTCAGGTTCCTTCGCATCCAATCCGCCGACGCAAGATAGTACAGCTCCTCTCCTCCGTTGTGGAACACAAAAACACGCGCATGTTCCAGGTACCGATCGACGATACTGATCACTCTGATGTTCTCGCTCATTCCTTTGACACCGGGAATCAGGCAGCAAATGCCCCGGACGATCAGTGTACACTGGACACCTGCCTGACTTGCTTCGTAGAGTTTGGCAATCATCGCTGGATCTTCAAGACTGTTCATCTTGGCAATAAAAGAGGCGTTCCGGCCATGCCGGGCTTCCTTTATCTCGTTCTCCATTAATTTCTCGAACTTCTCGCGCATGTTAAACGGTGGGACCAGAAGATGCTTGAAGCGTCCCTTTCTCGTCTCCCTGCACAGAATGCTAAAGACCTGTTCTACCTCCTGTGTGAGGCGCTCATCGGCGGTAAACAACCCGAAATCCGTATAGGCTCTCGCCGCATTCTCGTTGAAATTGCCCGTGCTGAGGTAGGCATAGTGTCTGAGCTCACCTCCTTCCTTCCGCGAGACGAGACAGATTTTGGCATGCACCTTTAGTTCCGGAAAACTATAGAACACCCGTGCGCCTGCTTTCTCCATCTCCTCCGCCCAATGGATGTTTGACTCTTCGTCAAACCGGGCTTTTACTTCCACGAACGCCGTGACCGATTTGCCGTTCTGCGCAGCACGGATTAACTGCTCGACAACGCGCGAGTTCTTTGCCACCCGATACAGCGTAATCTTGATTGACGTTACCGCCGGGTCGTCCGCCGCTGCCTGTAGGAATCGGACCACGGGCTCATATGTGTCATATGGATAGTACAGCAACACGTCGTTCCTCTCGATCATCTCGAGCGGAGCGTTCATCTCGTTGCTGTCGATCGGCGGCATCGGTTCATATGTGGACGCTGGATGCTTTGGGTTCGGAAAATTGAAGAAGTCGTTGAAGTTGTGGTATCGTCCACCCGGAACGAAGTCTTCTTCATTCAACTCAAAAATCTGCCCCAGCAACGCAAGGAGTTTCTTTGGCATTTCCTCGTCGTAGAGGAGCCGGCTGGGAACGCCGGTGCCGCGTTTGGAGAGGGCTTTCTTCACTTTTTCCAACAGATCGCCAGCAAGTTCGTCGCCTATATACAGCTCGGCGTCCCGTGTGAGCTTGAAGGACCACGCCCCATCCACTATATGATGAGAGAAGATATCTCCGAGGCAGAGTCGGATGACATCGTCGAGGAACATCACAGGATAATGTCCCTTCGGGTGCGGGATGACAAGAAACCGGGGAAGGTGTAAGGTCGGGATCTCCAGCAGACAATAGTGTATCTCGTCGGGTTCATTCCGGTGTGCTCCAGGCGGCTTGCGACGCAGCCGAACCGCGAGATACAATTGGCGGTTCTCGAGAAACGGTGGTTGCTTCTCACTGCTCAGGAAGACAGGTGCAATATGCTGTTGGACGTGCTCTCGGAAGTACGTACACACGAATTCCTTCTGGTCACCCTTCACCTCGGTTTCCCGGACGATGAAGATCCCCTCGCGCTTCAGCTCCTTTTTTATCTGGTTCCGGAAGATCTCTCCGAACTCCTCCTGCTGCAGCGTCACCACTTTGTGAATGCGCTTCAGGAGTTGCTGTGGATCGAACTCCAGCTTTTTTGCCGCCTTCTTTTTCAGGTTCCGCATCGCCCGGATGGATGCCACCCGGACACGGAAGAACTCATCGAGATTGGAAGAGAAGATAGCGAGAAACTTGATCCTCTCGTAGAGCGGCACGGTTGGGTCCCCTGCCTCCTGCAGAACGCGGTGGTTAAAAGAGAGCCAACTCAGGTCGCGGTTCTTGAGGCGGATGTCGCGTTCTTTCATGTGTTGGGATGCATCGAACGATGCGGTGGACTTGTACCTGGCAGGGAATCTGCCGGTTGAAATTGGACGCAAGCTACGGGATTCCGGTTATCATTTCAAGTGACCGAGGCGGTTATGTTCCCGCGCCTCAGGCATTCCGGCGTTGGCCAATTCCTTGATGTTACTGGAGAAAATGCGTATCTTGGAACCCGTTTCGGCCTGACGGCAGGTGGTTTTCCTGTCTGTTTTTCTGAGGAACTGCAGCAAAGCACGCAGGTGTTTGATCTTCGGGCATATGGCGAAATTGGCAGACCTGCCCGCTATAAGAACGTTGGCTGCTATGGGGTAGATGGCGGAATTGGTAGACGCGCTAGCCTTAGGAGCTAGTGGGGTAACCCGTGGGGGTTCGAGTCCCTCTCTACCCACAAGGTCATGGGGATCCAAGCGTGAACGGCGGTCAGGCGGGCGCGCTAGACTTAGGATCTAGTGGGGAAACCCGTGGGGGTTCAAGTCCCTCTATGCCCACCCACAACGGGAGCAGTCACGAAATCGTTACCAGGGAAGGAAGAACGTAAGTGGAAGTGAACATCAACACGGTATCCGAAGTCCTGCAGGAAGCAGAAATCGAGGTCAGCCACGCAGAACTTCTGCCACACTTTGAAGAGGCGTACAAGAAGTACCAGCCCAAGGTGGAGCTGAAAGGGTTTCGCAAGGGAAAAGTCCCGATGGGGATGATCAAGAAGCTCTACGGGGAAGCAATCGAGCATGAGTCGCTGGACACGGTGGCCAGCGAGTTCTACCGGAAGGCCATGACGGACCGGAACATCCAACCCCTCGGGCAACCGTCCATGGTGGACATGGATTTCAAGCGCGGAGAGCATTTTCGGTTCAAGATTAAGTATGAAGTCAAGCCTGCAATCGTGTTGAAGAAGTACAAGGGCATCTCAGTCGAGAAACCTGTCCACACGGTGACTGATGAAGAACTCAACGGCGAAGTGGAACACCTGCGCCATGCGAACAGCACCACCGAAGACGCTGCCGCGGTGACCGGGGCAGAGTTCATCGTCACCGCCGACGTTCAAGAACTGGACGATGCGGGGACGCCGCTGATTGGGAAGAAAACTGCCGGAGCGAAATTTACGCTTTCAGATGAAACTCTTGTCAAGGAAATTCGGGATGCCCTCGCATCTGCCGAAGTCGGAGGAACATGCCGCGCAAAGTTCGAGTCACAACACGAAGACCACTCCCACCCCGTCCACATCGCCCTGACCGTGACGAAGACCGAGAAGGTCTACCTGCCCGCGTTTGACGACGAGCTGGTCAAGAAGATCACCGATGGTAAAGTGACTTCGAAAGACGAGTTCTTGAAAAACCTCCGGACCGACATTCAGAAGTACTGGGATGAGCAATCAGAGAAGAAGGTGTCAGACGCACTTGCCGCGGAGATCGTCAAAGCACATGATTTTCCGGTTCCCGATTCCCTTGTGAACAATTTCATCGACGCGTTTGTTGAAGACCTCAAGAGCCGTTCGCGAGACAGGAAACTCCCCAAGAACTTTGACGAGAAAAAGTTCCGCGAGGACAGTAAGGAATACGCCACATGGCAGGCAAAGTGGATGCTGCTCAAGGAGCGAATCGTGGAGGTGGAAAATCTGACAGTAGCCGACGAAGAGATCGAGCAACTGGCCCAGAAGGAGGCTGCACATATTGGCATCGATGCGGCGCGGTTGCTGGAGTATTACAAATCATCCAGCTCGGCCGCCGATCGCCTCCTTACGGATAAAGTGGTCGCGCTTCTCAAGTCTCAGGCAAAGATCAAAGAAAAAGTGGTGGACGAGAAGTCCAAGCAATGATAAGGAGTAACACAAGGGCACAAAGGGCACGAAGGATATAGAGCAAGAGCTTCGGGTCCCTGTGTTGAACAACCAAGCGAAAGGAAGTTGCATGAGTTCAACAATTGTGAATCAGCTGGTCCCCATGGTGGTGGAACAGACCGGTCGCGGCGAGCGAGCGTACGATATTTTCTCCCGCCTGCTCAAGGAGCGGATCGTCTTCATCGGCACACCCATCGACGATTCGATCGCCAGCCTCGTGATCGCGCAGCTTCTCTTCCTCGAATCAGAAGACCCCGACAAAGATATTAGCCTCTATATCAACAGCCCCGGGGGGAACGTATCCTCCGGCCTTGCCATTTACGACACCATGCAGTATATTCGGCCAGACGTTGCAACGATCTGCATCGGCATGGCGGCAAGCATGGGGGCTGTATTGCTCGCAGGTGGTGCGAAAGGGAAACGAGCAGGACTCCCCAACTCACGTATCATGATCCACCAACCGTGGGGCGGAGCGCAGGGAACAGCCTCCGATATCAGCATCCAGGCGGAAGAAATACTCCGCACCAAGAAACGCCTGAACGAAATCCTTGCCGTCCACACCGGCCAGCCTCTCGACCGTGTGGAGAAGGATACCGACCGTGACAACTACATGTCCTCCGAGCAGGCAAAGACGTACGGGTTAATCGACAACGTGTTCCTGAAAAAGGAACGCGAAACCAAGAAGTAACCGGTATCCATCATGACCACCAAGACACGCGGCGGAGAGAAGATCCATTGCTCCTTCTGCGGGCGCAGCCCCGAGGAAGTCCAGAGCATCATCGCGGGACCTGATGTCTACATCTGCGATATCTGCGTTTCGAGTTCTGTCGATATCATCCGGAACAACCTCGCCGCATTCTCCGCACGCCGTGGGTCCAAAGCCGGCCTCACACCCCTGCAGATCAAGAAAGCGCTGGACGAATATGTGATCGGGCAGGAGCTGGCCAAGAAGAGCCTTGCCGTGGCTGTGTACAACCACTACAAGCGGATCGACGCCAAGGACCGTTTGTATGATCTGGATGACGTCGAGCTGGACAAGACCAACATCCTGCTGATAGGGCCGACCGGCACCGGCAAGACACTGCTCGCACAAACGCTCGCCAGGATCCTGGACCTTCCCTTCGCCATTGCAGACGCAACAACTCTGACCGAGGCGGGATACGTCGGCGACGATGTGGAAACGATTCTCGTTCACCTTCTCCAGAATGCCGAGTATAACATTGAAAAGGCAGAGCGGGGGATTGTCTATATCGATGAAATCGACAAAATTGCGCGGAAGAGCGACAGTGCGTCCATCACCCGTGATGTGTCCGGCGAAGGTGTGCAGCAAGCTCTCTTGAAAATCCTCGAAGGTACCATCGCCGGCGTGCCGCCCAAAGGCGGACGGAAACATCCGGAACAGAGCCTGATCAACATCAACACCAGGAACATTCTCTTCATCTGTGGCGGGGCGTTCGATGGGCTGGAGAAGATCATTGCGCGGCGTGTCAACCAGAACCCGATGGGGTTCGGCGCCGACATCAAAGGGAAACGGGATGGTCACGCCGACAATTTCCTCCCGCTGGTGCAGCCGGAAGACCTCGTGAAATTCGGGATGATCCCGGAGTTTGTGGGACGGCTCCCGCTTGTTTCCTCTCTCCACTCACTCGGCGAAGAGGCGCTCTTCAACATCCTCACCCAGCCGAAGAACGCCATCGTAAAGCAGTACAAGAAGCTCTTCCGGATGGAGGGGGTGGATCTTGAGTTTGAAGAATCGGCGTTAAAGGCCGTGGTCCAGAGAGCGGTCGAGCGTGGCACCGGTGCCCGTGCACTCCGCTCCATCATCGAAGAGGTGATGCTTGATATCATGTACGGCCTCCCCGATCGATCCAACGTTTCTACCTGCACTATTACCAAGGACGTGGTCCTCAAGAAGAAAGACCCCATCTACACGTTCGCTGAGCAGAAACAATCGGCGTAACAAACAAGGGACAGGCGCTTTGCCTGTCCCTTCTGCTTCAGTCCCTTTGACTGCTTTGCCCTAGAAGATATCCCTCGCACTCTCCTGCTTTGTCACCTTCACGTCCTGTAGTTGCGGCGCTTTCAGACGGATTTCCAGCCGGAAGTTCCGGTACAGTCCCGTCGGCACCCAGTTGAAGTTCATCTCCCAGCAGTGGAGGTCACGATAGACGGTGATCTGCGGCGCGGCAAACTCGTTGTTGAGCACGTCGTAGCTCGCGCTGGCGGTGATCTTCCAGAACTCCGTGAGGTTGAACCCGAGCGCGGCAGCAATGTTTGAGCTCCGCTGCTTCACGCGCGGGTCCGCTTGGTTCTGGCTGAAATTCCAGGTGAGGTCCAGGTTCCAGGGGATACTGAAATCTGGCGCTTCCTGGTCGTACAATCCCACGTATCCCTGCCGTTGTTTCTCCGCAAGCGAGTCGGCCGCAGTCTTGATCGGACCGGCCTTCGTCTCCTTCTTCTCGCCGCTCAGCCTCGTCCCGATGCTGATGTTAAAGCTGGTCAGCTGCGCCAGGCGCCCCTCTTCCTTCAGCAAGAACTTGTTCACACGGTATCCCCGCTGCAGTGGGTCGGTCGGATCCACCTCGAACTTGTAGAGGTTGAACCTGGTTCCCCCGCCGATCGTGAGTGCCTCCCCGATGCTTGTCCGGTAGCTCATTGAAAGTTCGCTGAACCGGAGACTATCGGCGGCGAAGTTATATGAAATGCCGAGGCCGAGGTTGAGGAGTTGGAACTTGTTATCCTGGCTTGCAGTGTCGTGCGCGGCTGTCTTCATCTCAAAAACATTCCCGATGTTCAGCCCGAGCGCCTGCTGCTCTCCTGCTGCGGGAGCGCCAAAAACTTCCTCTTCGTAGAAGCTGTATTTCACCACCTGGTTCCGTTCGTTCACATAGGCACCGTAATAACCGTATCGCTGCTTCGAGAAGTCGGGCCGGTACGTATAGGTCAACGACGGGGAAAGCTGGTGACGGATCCCCTTGATGCCGAAGATGCCCGGTTGGAAGATGCCATAGATTTTTGTCCCTGCCGAGACGCCCATATCGAAATCCCTCACAGCGGTGATCACGTTGTTTTCCGTAATGACGAGGGAGCTATCTGCCCGGTTAAACGTCTTCTCGATCTTCCTGT
>JAERML010000076.1 GCA_016844425.1 Bacteroidota bacterium | reverse complement strand
CGTATGACAGGCTTCGACTTCGCTCAGCCTGACGTGGATTCGCAAACTGAGACACTGCCGAACCGGGAAGAGAATGTTTGTGAGTTGGATGATGGGACCGGGTCCGATGGTGTGGATTTTCTGCTCAAAGTTTCCAGACGAGAAAGCGGAGATTTTCGGGTGTGTGTAGGAACGGATTGGGCGCACCAATGACACGAGAAAAATTGTCTATGTCAAGCTCTTTCTGCAGAAAGTCTCAAAAAAGACAAAACCCTCGCCACAACTTGCGTCGGGACGAGGGCTTCGCTTTGTAACTGGTTTGGAGATGGCTTAGTACATGTCTCCCATACCGCCGCCGCCAGGCATTGCCGGCATTCCCTTCTTCTCCTCCGGCCTCTCGACAACGGTCGCTTCGGTGGTCAGCAACAGCGCTGCAACCGAGGCCGCGTTCTCCAGTGCCGTGCGGACAACCTTGGTCGGGTCGATAACGCCCGACTTGATCAGGTTCTCGTACTGCTCGGTGAATGCGTTGAAACCAAAGTCGTCCTTCCCTTCCTTCACTTTGTTCACCACCACGGAGGCCTCGAGGCCCGCGTTGGCAACGATCTGCCGGATCGGCTCTTCCAGCGAGCGGCGGATGATCTCGACGCCCGTCGCTTGATCCTCGTTGACGCCCTTCAGGCCGTCCAGCTTGGAGGCTGCACGGAGATACGCGACGCCGCCACCGGGGACAATCCCTTCCTCGACCGCTGCGCGGGTTGCATGGAGCGCATCCTCAACGCGTGCCTTTTTCTCCTTCATCTCCACTTCAGTCGCCGCACCGATCTTCAACACGGCCACACCGCCGGAGAGCTTTGCGAGACGCTCCTGCAGTTTTTCCTTGTCGTAGTCGGAGGTGGTCTTCTCAATCTGCGCCTTGATCTCGTTGATGCGCTTCTTGATGTCATCCTTCTTGCCTGCGCCTTCAACGATCGTGGTGTTGTCTTTGTCGATCGTGACCTTCTTTGCACGGCCAAGGTAGGCGACCGTTGCGTTCTCCAGCTTGTATCCCGCCTCTTCGGAGATCACAGTACCTGCAGTCAGGACTGCGATGTCCTCGAGCGTTGCCTTGCGGCGATCGCCGAAGCCCGGCGCCTTCACTGCTGCAACGCGGAGCGTGCCACGAAGCTTGTTGACGACAAGAGTCGCCAACGCTTCGCCCTCGAGATCCTCAGCGATCACGAGGATGGGGCTGCCGGTCTGGGCAACTTTCTCCAGGATCGGGAGGAGGTCCTTCATCGAGGAGATCTTCTTGTCGTGGATAAGGATCATCGGGTCCTCGAGCACAGCTTCCATCGTCTCTGCATCGGTGACGAAGTATGGTGAGAGATAGCCGCGGTCGAACTGCATACCTTCGACCACATCGATGGTGGTGTCTGTACCCTTTGCCTCTTCAACGGTGATGACGCCGTCGGTGCCGACCTTCATCATTGCTTCTGCAATGAGGTCGCCGATGACGCTATCGTTGTTGGCAGAGATCGAGCCAACCTGCGCGATTTCCTTCTTGCTGGTCTTGTCGACCGGCTTGCTGATCGCCTTCAGGCCTTCCACCACTTTGGTGACGGCGAGGTCAATGCCGCGCTTCAGGTCCATCGGGTTTGCACCGGCAGCAACATTCTTCAGGCCTTCGCGGACGATTGCCTGTGCTAGCACTGTTGCGGTCGTGGTTCCATCACCCGCAACATCCGAGGTCTTGGAGGCGACTTCGCGAACCATCTGTGCACCCATGTTCTCAAGTGCGTTCTCGAGCTCGATTTCCTTTGCCACGGTCACTCCATCCTTTGTGATGGTGGGGGCGCCGAACTTCTTGTCGATGACGACATTGCGACCCTTCGGGCCGAGTGTCACCCTTACCGCGTCCGCGAGCTGGTCCACACCACGCTTCAATGCAGACCGGGCGTCGGTGCCGTAGCTAATGAGTTTTGCTGCCATAGTCTTTAATCTCCTTGGTTAGGCAAATTCGGTTTGTGATGAACAGCGAGACTACACAATTGCGAATACATCCGCTTCGCGCATGATCAGGAACTCCTCACCTTCGATGGTGATCTCAGTTCCGGAATACTTGCCGTAGAGGACCTTGTCCCCCACCTTGACTTCAAGCAGGATCTTCTTTCCGTCATCGGCAATTTTGCCAGGTCCAACAGCGACCACTTCTCCGATGACCGGCTTCTCCTTTGCAGTATCGGGCAGGATGATGCCGCCCTTCGTCTTCTCCTCTGCCTGCGCAGGCTTGATGACGATTCGGTCGGCCAATGGCTTAACTTTCATAGAAACCTCCTGTTATTGTATGTTATTAGAATTGAATGACTTATGCGGTCATTGGGGCGCCAGTATGATGGCTTTGGCACTCCCGATAGATGAGTGCTAACAATATATAGCATTATTGGAGAAAGTCAAGAGAGTGTGATGAAAATCTCGACAGAGACGCCGATTACAGAGGGGACTTTCTTGAAGACTGGACATCGAAGAGGTGAATCGCGTATCCGGGGAGATCGAAGTACATCCCTTTGGTGGTTAGGGCCGACCTCTCCCGGACGTGGACAGCGGTACCGAGGAGGTCACGGAACTCTACCTGCCGTCCCTCCACTCCTTCAAGTTCGAGCTGGATATAGCATTGGCCATTGTGCGGGGCATAGTTTACAACAATCATGCGTGTGCCGCTGGATTTTTCATGCCACCAAAATGCCAGGAAATTCTGCCATGAGTGATTCTCGTGCCAGGCTGGTTTTGCGCCAAGCAGCTTCCACGTGCCCTGTTGGAACACCGGATGAACAACACAGGCGAGGAGCCTCGTATAGAACGTCCTCAGCGGTCCAGATACTTGCTCAGTGGGACGCCGGCCGAGTTGGACTGGCAACTTTATTTTTCTCCCATCCAGTTGCCCTTCATGGAACAATGCCATTCCCGGTACTGTTGCCATTACCGTCGCGGCGGCCGAGTTCCAGGCTTCAGAGGGAAGAGCATGAGCTGCACGCACTTCGTCGTGGTTCTCGATGAACCGGACCGATTTTTTCTGATAATCCATCTCTGCCTTCAAGTGATCGTAGACAGAGCTTGCACCTTCCTTCAGGAGCCGGTCATATAAAGTCTTATCATATGTGTAATTGAATCCAAGCTGCTGGAGCTGCCACTCCAGATTCCAGTATGCTTCTGCCATAAAAATGAACCCGGGGTTCTTCTTCCGCACAGTTGAGACCGCCTCACTCCAGAACTCACCATCTGCCGGCTCAAGCTTCTCCGGAAGCGCTCGATCACCCCAGGTTCGCTGAAACACATCCTGAACCACAAGCATTGCCATGTCACAGCGGACACCGTCACACAACGCTGCAATTTTCTGAAGATCCTTGATGACTGCCGATCTCGTGTCGGGACGACAATAGTTGAGCTGTGCTGTATCGGTCCAACCGGGGAAGTGTGGATCCTTGCCAAAAGCAAGCACCCGTTTTCCCTTCGCTGTCTTGATTGCGAAATAGAGCCCCGGCCGGTTCACATCATCGCCATCCACACCATTGATATAGTACTCGGGATGTTGGGAGACCCACCGATGGTCTCTTGCCGTGTGGTTTACCACGAAGTCGAGAATGAGGCCGAGCCCCCGCTTTTGCAGTCGTTTCCGCAGAGTGAGTAGAGCTTCATTCCCTCCGAGAACCCGGGAGACCGTGTATGATTTTACGGCATAGGGGGAACCTATGACGTCTGCCGTGGTGAAATCCTGCAAGACACGGGAGTAATCTTTCAGCAACCCTTCGTGGTGCAAAGCCATTTGCAGACCGATTGCACCTGTGGTCCATACCCCCATGAGCCATACTGCATCAAAACCAAGGGAGGCCCATTCGTCGAGAATCGGATCGGGTATTGTAGCAAGCGTGATACGTTTCCCCGCGACGTTCGAGAGCTCGTTCACAAGGACGCGTGCATTTATTTCGTACACCAGCGGGTGTGCGGTGCGCGTCAGTCGGGGAACTCCATTCGATTGTGGTGGCATGGCTGCCGAAGAATTCCGGGTGTATTTAGTCGTGCTCAACCTACTCAGGTACTATCCTCACAGGTTCGCGGTCCACATACGATGCACCGGCAACAACAAGGACAAACTCGCCTTTCAACGATTTCCCTTTGATCCGGCTCAGGACATCGGACACTTTTCCCCGAAGGACCTGCTCGAATTTCTTTGTCAACTCACGAACAACGGCAACCTGCCTGTCGCCGAAATTCTGTCTGACATCTTCCAGTGTTCTTTCCACTCTGAAAGGAGATTCATAGAAGACCATCGTCCGCTCTTCCCCCCGAAGACTCTCGAGTTTCGTTTTCCTTCCTTTCTTGACTGGAAGAAAGCCCTCAAAAACGAAGCGGTCAGTTGGAAGCCCGCTGGCAACGAGTGCAGCAAGCACGGCACTTGCACCGGGGATTGGTATGACCCTCACGCCTCGTGCAACAGCAGCGTGAACAATCGAATACGCCGGGTCGGAAACTCCTGGTGTGCCGGCATCGGTCACAAGAGCAACGGACTTCCCCGCCTTGAGCATATCAATGAGTTCTGGAACGCGTCGTGCTTCATTGTAGGTATAAAAGCTGATCAGAGGTTTTGTAATGGAAAGATGGTCCAGCAGGAATTTGGTTTTGCGCGTGTCTTCTGCCGCAACCAGGTCAACACTGCCAAGGATTCGTATTGCGCGGAGAGTGATGTCGTCCAGGTTCCCGATGGGGGTGCTGACGATGTAGAGAGCACCCGGCTCTATGGTCTCACTCATTCATACGGGTTGCTGATGGACCATCGAACTCACATCCCCCAGTCTCGGGGATAGCGAAAGTCGACGTTGACGGTGCGATGGGAGATTTTGGCGATCAGCGGGGGCCTGCGTTTAAACTGACTCTTCTTCACCTTGTCCTTGACAGTGCGTACAAACTCCGGCTGAAAGCCCATTGCGACAAGTTCCGACTCGCTCCGTCGCTCGTCAATCATGTTATAGAGAAGATGATCCGCTTGCGTATAGGTGAACCCCAACTCTCCTTCGTCCGTTTGTCCTTCCCAGAGATCTGCAGATGGTTTCTTGTCAATAATGTTTTGCGGAACATTAAGGGCCCTGGCAAGCTGCCAGACCTGCGTTTTGTACAAATCACCGAGCGGGTTCAGAGCAGAGGCGGTATCGCCAAAGAGCGTCCCGTAGCCAAGGAAGATTTCGGTTTTGTTGCTGGTACCGATGACCAGGGCAGCCTCCTTGTGAGAGTAATCGTACAGAATAATCATCCGCTGCCGTGCCATGATATTTCCGGCGCGCACCGGATCCAGGATTTTCCCTCTTTCGAGCAGAGGGTCCACCATCGGAGTGATGTCCACGACTTCGGTTTGAATCCCAAGCGAAGCTGCCACACGTTCAGCATCCACACGACTTTGCGGGTTGCTTGTCCTGTACGGCATGATTACCCCGAGAACATTCTCCTTCCCCAGGGCTTCCGCAGCGAGGTATGCCGCGACAGTCGAATCGATCCCCCCGGATAGACCAAGAACCCCCTTCCGGAATCCGGCGCCGTGAATCTCATCCCGGAGAAAATCCACGAGGAGTTTCCGGACAATGGCGGCATTGAGCGAGAGGTCTTCGGTGTGGTGGACTACGGATTCCATGGGACAAAGCTACTAAAATGGTTTGTGGAATTCAACTTAGCGATCGCCCTCCCGATTTTCCCGTTCGGGGAACAGCGCACAAGTTCGCCGATGAGTGTTGCAAGTCACTAATCCCGGCTTGTCGATTCATCATAATGCATTCGCACACTTCCTGTCCCCGACTTCATCATCACCGGTCATCATTCGTTCTTTTACACATCTTCGTTAGGGGGAGATATGTCCGTCACCACCGAGGCATGGGTACTGTACAAGGGCAAAGACCCAAAGCGCACTGAACCCGCGACACTCGTTCGTGAGCATTACACGTTCGAAGAAATCACCGACCAGGAAGTCCTCGTCGAATCTCTCTACGGCTGTTGGGAAGGAAATATGTCTCACGCTCTTGACCGGAAGCCGGTGGACATCTGTCATCAGCGAAAAGAAGAGAAGGTGGTAATTGGGAACGCCGGTGTTGTCAGGATTCTCAAATGCGGCAAGGCAGTTACGACGGTTAAGGAAGGAGATATCGCACTCCTTTTTTGTAATGGGAAATGGGACAAGTTCGGCTATCCAGAAAAGATCCTCGGGTACGATGCCGAAGGAACCATCGGGCTTCTCGCCCGGCAAACCAAGCTTCACCAATATCAGGTAATTCCTCTCCCCGACAATTCACGGTTCACTCCCCAACAATGGGCGGCGTTCTCGCTGCGATACATTACCGCATGGTCCAACTGGAATCTCGCCTATCATGTCTGGCGGGTCCAGATGACAGAAGAAGATTGTCCGGCTCCTCACGTGTGGGGCTGGGGAGGTGGCGTCTCGTATGCAGAGCTCGCGCTGGCAAAGTTCAGCGGGTGCCGTGTGGCGATGCTCTCTGCAAACGATGAACGCTTGTGTGAGTTCAAGAAGATGGGGATCATTCCCATCGACCGGAGACAGTTCCCCGATCTCGACTTTAGCGATCAGCGATACCAGATCGACCTCGAGTACAAGAAGGCGTACCTCGAATCCGAACAGAAGTTCCTCTCCACGGTAAACGAACTGACGTCCGGTCTCGGCGTCAGCATTTTCATCGACTATGTCGGCTCGCCCGTATTTCGGGCAACGATCAAAGCGCTTGCACGGCAGGGGGTCGTTACCACGGCCGGATGGAAACATGGCATGACCATCACCACCTACCGGGCAATGGAGTGTATCAACCGGCATCAGATGGTGCATACGCA
>JAERML010000075.1 GCA_016844425.1 Bacteroidota bacterium | reverse complement strand
AACACCCTTCATCGACAAAAGGTACTCCATCACCTCGTCATTCGATCGGTCGTTGAGAAATCCGAGGTCGTACTTCCCTGTCTCCCCATGGATCAAGCGAAGGATTTTCTTGATTCTCAGCGCCTTCTGATTTTTCAAACCGCCGACTTTAATCGACGATGCGAGCGCTTGCCAGGGAGCTGATGCAACCTTTTCCCAGGTAGGGAAGCTCTTACGCATGCTCAACCATGCCCTGTAGCTGTTCTGGTCATTCGTGTTCTGCGACAGCATGGTTGCGATGAGGGTATTCAAGGGACTGGAGCGTTTTCCTGACCTTAACGGGATGCCGAAATGCCCCTCAAGGATGCCTGCGATACGAGATCCCCTTTGCGACCAAGCAGCTTGAGCGCGTTTTGTCATTGGACCTCAAGCCCCTGTCTCTCGTGGACGACAGATTTCACATTCGCAAAGAGACCTAAGATTCTCCCATGTATAGATGCCTGTCTTATGACCGTCGGCCCACGATAATGCCAGCGCGTATGAGCCAACCTGGTTTGCCCCCACGAGTTTGTACTTCCCGGGCATTTCCGGGGTCTCCATTGGTGCGTAGGTCTTCAGGAGGACGGTTTCACCCTGACAGCCCGCGCACGGACAGCTATCACGGAGTGTCCGAAGTGAGCTGGCACCCGAATGGCCGTCATCCCACGCAAGCAGCAGGATGTCGGACTCTGTGCCTTTATCCACTGTCAGCTTGACTTGTGTCGGAATCAAGAGGATTTGACCTGATAAATGGTGATGAGATCGGAAGAAAGAAAAAAAGGACAACCTTTTGAGATTGTCCTTCCAAATTCTTTAGCTTGCGCCAGAGATCATAAGAGTTTCAGTGGACCGTACCGGGCTCGAACCGGTGACCTCCACAATGCCATTGTGGCGCTCTCCCAAACTGAGCTAACGGCCCAACTCATTGCTCAAAATATACCCAAAGGCCTCAGCAAAGTCAACGAGAAATTTCTTGCCGGGAGAAGCGGTTTTCGGTACTTTACCTGAGAAGAATCGTTCGTTGGTTGCCGCAAGGGATTCATTCAATAACCAGGATCGGGGAGGTCGCGTGGTGAAAGTGAACAAGCGCATCAAGTATTCCATTTATTCGATCGCGCTCTTGCTGGTCATTTCATCCTGCAAAGATCAAATCACCGATCCCAACTCCAACCCGATTGTGTTCCCCGACGCGAACGTGAGCTACTCGAAGCACGTCGAGCCGCTCTTCCAGCAACGCTGCGCACTGAGCGGATGCCACGCAGGAAGTTCCGCGCAGGCCGGACTCGACTTGTTCACTCCATCCTACTCCAGCCTGATAAACCACCAACCCCGGCTCGTGAATCCTGGGGCCAGCAACAACAGCCTACTCGTCCAGAGAATTGACGGCCGTATCGCTCCCCAGATGCCGTACCTGAGCCAGCCGTTGACCGCAAACCAGATTAGTGGATTCAAGAAGTGGATTGATGAAGGAGCCAAGAACAACTGACAGGAAATCTAAGGCTTTCGCGTGTCGCTCTTCTCCGTCCGTACGTCCCTTCCCCAGTTGAGCTTTTTCCTTAAGGTGTCATAGTAGCTGGTGTTCCGCCTTTTGACCAGCCTCGCCATATGTGGGGCTTTTCTTACTTTAATTTCGGTCGGAGGACGGAGTAGGACTTCGTCTTGACCATCGGCGGTTACATGTACTTTGTGATCTGCCGCGGCGACCTTTATGCGGATAATGGAATCGTCTGGCACGATAACAGGCCTGGCCGTGAGAGTGTGGGGACAAATCGGACTTATCGTAATTGATCTGTTATTTGGGGTGACGATTGGACCGCCATTGGCCAACGCATACGCAGTCGATCCTGTCGGTGTTGAGAGGATCACCCCATCAGCGGTGAAGGTCGCAAGGTATTCGTTATTCACGAAGGTCTCAAGATCGAGGACACGCGAAGTTCCAAACTTATCAACGACAATGTCATTGAGGGCAAAATAACTCCTCGTGCTTTTTGAAGTTGTAGCCTGCAGCATCATCCTCTCTACAACGAAGTAATCTCCCCTCAGTACTTCTGTCAGACAGTCATCGAGATCATCGACAGACACCTCAGCCAAAAAGCCGAGCTTACCAAGATTGACCCCAAGGATTGGAGTCCCCTTTTCTGCGACTTGTCGGGCCAGACGGAGGATTGTACCATCACCTCCCAACGAGATGAGGATATCGCTGCCGCCCGCGAGGTTTCTGTCCGAAATGGTCCGACCTGACAACTTCAAGCGGAACCGTTTCCGCAGAACGTCAGCCAGAGTGCGTTCCACGACGTACTCCACGCCCTCAACCTCGAAGCGCTGAATGACCTTTTGGGCGATCTTTGGAACACCCTCTTTTCGCAGGTTGCCCGCGATTCCAAACCTCATCACTAGTCCTTCTTCTCAGATGCTGAAGACTCAGCAGATCCAGACTTTTGTGCCTCGTCTTTGCCGAGCTCCTCTACATAGTTCAGCTTGAGTTCCTTTATGATATTTGCCAGGAATCTTGATTCCTCGTCAGACAGATTCCCCTTCGTCTTGGAGGCAAGGGCATCAAGCGTATCGATGACGAACTGTGCCTGGTCGAGGCTTCTCTCAATCTTGTCAGAAAGGGGATTCTTTGTCTTACCCATGTGCTGCATAGCCGCAGCGTGGAACATGAGCGCCAATCCCATGAATAAGGCAGTCTCTTTTTCACTTTCGGCCATTAGGCTTTGCTCCTTTTGGTGTCAGAAGATAGCTCCCATAATTTTGCATACTTGGTGAACACATAGCAACCAGAAAGAACACTCAGAATGAAACCCTGAATGCCATCCATGAAACCCATCTTTATGAAATACATGCGGACGAACACCCACATAGGTCTGACGATGAGCTGGCTGATCCGAAATGTAGTCTGTCGCTCAGCCATCTCATCAGCCGCGAGGGTTGTATAACGATTGAACTTGTCAAAATAGTGCCACAAGTTTGGATCGGTGTAGTGGAGCAGGTCAAACCGCAACCTGCCAAGCTTTCCATCGAACTCCAACTTCTCGTGAACCTTGTGGTCCGAGAATCTGGCTGAGCCCCGCTTGAAAAGTCGCGTCACATATCCGGGGTACCAGCCGGAGTGCCGGATCCACCGCCCCAGGAAGAAGGCCCTCCTAGGCATTTCATATGCAGCAAAAGGCGTTGATTGTTGCCCTGTAACACTTTGGACTTCTTCACCTAATTCCCTGGTTATGCGCTCGTCTGCGTCGAGCCATAGGATCCACTCGCCAGTGCATTGCTGCAGAGCGAAGTTCTTTGATGCTGCATACCCCTCCCAGGGTTTCACGTAGACCTTCTGAGTGTAATTCCTGGCGAGCTCGAGCGTTTTGTCGACACTCCCGCCGTCGACAACCACAATTTCCTGAGCCCAGTGGACAGAATCAAGACATTCCGCAATATTCCGCTCTTCATTCTTTGTGATTACGATGACTGACAGCGAACTCAAGAGCTGGTACCCCCTGAATACGTTACAGAAAAGGCATGCCACGATGAGACGAAGGCACAAAGCTTTTGGATCGAAAGATGTGTGGAAATCCAGTTTTGAATCTTCATTTCCTGCGTGATTTTGTGCTTTCGTGACGACCAGCGCATCTCCAGACCATCTAGGACCCGACTACTACGTTCACGAGCTTATTCTTGACCAGGATCGTCCGCAGTACTTTCTTTCCGGCTACATGTCTTTGGATGTTCGATTCTTCGTGCGCCAGTCGCTCAAGTTCCTTGTCATCAGTGCCTTGAGGTATGAGGAGCTTTCCCCTTACTTTTCCGTTGACTTGCAGGACCACTTCAACCATATCCTCGACCGTTTTTGCAGAGTCGAACGAAGGCCAAGCATCGTACGCCAGTGATGTCTTGTGGCCGAGAAGCTCCCACAGTTCTTCGCCCAGGTGGGGCGCAAGCGGGGACAACAACAGGACGAACTGCTCAAGCTCCCTTCGTGGCAACTCTTCCAGTTTCATGGCTTCATTCATAAAAATCATCAGTTGGGATATCGCAGTATTGAATCGAAGCCCCTCGATATCCTCCCCCACCTTCTTTACTGTCTGGTGGAATAATCGTTCAAAGTCAGGTGTAGGCGCTTTGTCGACAATGGACGGATTGAGCTTACCAGCTTCGTCGACGAACAACCGCCAAACTCGGCTCAGGAAGCGAAAGACCCCTTCGACACCCCTGGTGTTCCAGGGCTTCATCTCCTCGAGTGGCCCCATGAACATCTCGAAAAGGCGCATAGCATCTGCGCCGTATTGACCGATGACGTCATCGGGATTCACCACGTTTCCCCGCGATTTAGACATTTTTCGCGAGTCTTCTCCCAGGATGATACCCTGATGGCGAAGCCTTGTGAAAGGCTCCTTCGTGCTGACGTAACCCAAATCGAACAGGACCTTATGCCAAAATCGTGCATACATCAGGTGCAAGACGGCATGTTCGGACCCGCCAACGTAGAGATCGATGGGCATCCAATAGCGCTCTTTTTCGGCTGAGCAGAACACATCCGGATTCGCGGGATCGATGAAGCGAAGGTAATACCAGCAGGAACCGGCCCATTGAGGCATGGTATTCGTTTCCCTTCTCCCCTTCAATCCGGTCTTCCCGTCAGTGATATTAACCCAGTCTGTAGCGAGCGCCAGTGGAGATTCCGTCGTTCCACTCGGTTGGAATTTCTTCAGATCCGGCAGCAGAAGCGGCAATTCGCTTTCGGGCAATGCGGTCATCGTCCCATCTTCGAGATGAACGATGGGGATCGGCTCACCCCAATACCGTTGTCGGGAGAACAGCCAGTCCCGAAGTTTGAACTGCACAGTCGCCCTGCCGAGTCGCTTCTGTTGAAGCCAGGCAGCGGTCACTTTCTTTGCCTCAGCGGTTGGCAATCCATCCAACGAGATCTCACCGCTCGACGAATTCATACCAACACCGTCGTCAATGAAGATCTCGGGTGCATCAGGTCCTCCATCGACAACCTGAATGATCGGGAGATTGAATTTCTTCGCAAACTCAGCGTCGCGCTCGTCATGGCCCGGGACTGCCATGATCGCTCCAGTCCCATACCCCATCAAAACATAGTCTGCAATCCAGATCGGGATTTCCTTCCCCGTGGCCGGATTGACCGCATAGGCTCCGATGAAGACACCTGTCTTGTCCTTTTCAATGCCACGTTCAAGCTCCGATTTGCGGGCCGCCTGCGTCCGATAGTCCCCGACTGTCTGCCTCAGCTCCGGCACCGTGAGGGCTTCCACAAGGGGATGTTCCGGCGCCAACACCATGTATGTGGCACCGAACAACGTATCAGCGCGTGTTGTGAATACACGCAGACTCTCCATCCGTCCCTTGATCGGGAAGTCTATCTCGGCTCCCTCGGAGCGTCCTATCCAATTCCTTTGCTGCTCCATCGTAGAAACGGGCCAGTCAAGTTCTCTGGCATCCTGAAGCAAGCGCTCCGCGTATGCGGTAATCCGCATCATCCACTGCCGCATTGGACGACGCTCGACGGTATACCCCTTTTCCGTCCACTCAGCCACTTCCTCGTTGGCCAGAACTGTGCCAAGCCCCTCACACCAATTCACCGGAATTTCCGCGAGATACGCCAGGCGGTATTTCGCAAGAAAATCGTGCCGTTCTTTCCGACTCTTCTTTTCCCATTCCAGAGCCGTACACGGGTGATCCACATCCAGTCCGGCTGTCCCCTTCGCGGAAAGCTCCTCCACCAACGCCTCGATCGGCTTTGCCTTGTTTGCACGGGGATCGAACCAGGAATTATAGATCTTCAGGAAAATCCATTGCGTCCACTTGTAGTACTTCGGATCGGTCGTGTTGATTTCCCGTGACCAATCATAGCTCAATCCCAACATCTTGATCTGGCGCCGGAAGGTCGAGATATTTTCTTCCGTCGTCGCGCGCGGATGGATGTTGGTCTGCATTGCATAGCGTTCTGCAGGTAGTCCGAATGCGTCCCACCCCATCGGATGCAGAACGTCAAAACCTTTCATCCTCCGGTATCTGCAAAGAATGTCGGTGGCTGTATATCCCTCCGGATGGCCAACGTGCAAGCCGGCCCCGGACGGATAGGGAAACATATCCAGAACATAGATTTTCGGCTTATCGGACGAGTCGTTGGTCTTGAATGTCTGATGCTCATCCCAATACCTCTGCCATTTCTTTTCGATATCCAGAAAGCGGTACTTCATTCGCTCTTCGAGTCCTTTCAAACCGTGCTAACCACAATTGTCAGAACAATCTCAATAATCCTCACGCCCGCCTGCCTCACAGAACTTCATGGGGCGGGCAGGCAAAGACGCTAAGGCGCAAAGCAGAGAAAGAAATACAAATACTTAGCGACTTTGTTTACCCCGACTGCTTTGGTCGGGGCGTCTTGGCGTGCCATTCTTGTGCCTTCCAAAGGTGTTTTTGAGATACGTTTACGAAAGTGCTCGTTTCTGGCCGATGCCGAAGAGCCTTATGCAATGTAACAAATTGGTGTCCCAATTTCAATGAAGAGAAGATGCAATCGGAGCGAGAAGCGGCGGGGAGAAGAGCAGGCGGCGACGTACGTCACAGGGTTTTGAACACGAGCATCGTGATATCGTCCGATTGCGGTGTGCCCTGTGTGTGAGCTTCAAGGGCAAGTTGTATCTGCTCGATAATTTCGGCTGGCGACATCTCTCGGATTCGTTTCAACACTTCTTCAAGACGTTCTTCCGTAAAATCCTCTTCTTGTGCATTCATCGCCTCGCTAACACCGTCAGTGAACATCACTACCACATCACCAGGCCCCAGGATCACGCTTCCTTCC
>JAERML010000074.1 GCA_016844425.1 Bacteroidota bacterium | reverse complement strand
GTGTCCTCCATGGAGGGGCGCCTTGGTTCACTGACAGAAGCTGAAAAGGCTCTGCAGACCAAGATGAACGAACAGAAGAAGCAGGAGGAGACCGTTGCACAGGTTGCTGCGATGTTCACACGCGACGAGGGAAATGTTGTTCGGGATGGCAACAACATTATCATCCGGCTGTATGGGCTCACTTTCCCGGTGGGGAGGAACTCTATTGACGCCCAATTTTTCCCGCTCCTCACCAAGGTGCAGGACGCCATAAAAAAGTTTCCGGGATGCCAGGTTGCCATTGAGGGTCATACGGACTCCCAGGGAGGTGATGAGACGAACCAGCGCCTTTCTGAAAGCCGCGCGGAAGCTGTCACCTCATATGTCAAGGCAAACATCGGCACGAATGTGCCTCTTGCATCACATGGGTACGGCGAGAGCAAACCTGTTGCCAGCAATGACACGTTCGAGGGTCGGGCCAAAAACCGCCGAATCGATGTAGTAATCGTTCCGGCATGGGCCATTGTTGGCAGGTAGGTGCACATTGATCCCGGAATATGGAATGTAGATTTAAGAGTTCAGTAGCGCGATCAATACACGACACACAACTCTATCATGATTCATTCTATCTCTGAGTTCGAACATATTTGGGAGCCGGAACTTGAGGCAACCCAGAAGATCTTCAAACATCTCAACAATACTTCCTTGTCACATGCCGTCAACGCCGAAGGGCGGACCCTTGGCAGACTCGCTTGGCACATTACCACGAGCATTTCTGAAATGATGGAACGAACGGGGTTGAAGCTGAGGGGCCCTCATCCCGATGCACCTGTTCCCGCCACTGCGAAAGAGATCTTTCAGGCTTACAACGAAGTCGCCATTTCATTGCTGGAGCAGATCAAGAAAGAGTGGAAGGATGATACGCTCCAGGTTGTAGACGAGATGTACGGAGAAAAGTGGAAGCGTTCATACACTCTCCAGGTCCTTGTGTTCCATCAGGTCCACCATCGCGGACAAATGACCGTGCTCATGCGGCAGGCCGGGCTGGGGATGCCCGGGATCTATGGCCCCGCTCGTGAAGAATGGGCCCAGTGGGGAATGCAACCGCCGAAAGTGTAGAAGGGAACAGGAAACCGTTATTCACCGAAGTCTCACTGAAGAGGGACACCGCTATGTTTATCCTTACGAGCTACACGCTTTCCGTTGTCTTCTGTCTCATTACAATGCTCTGCTGGGGGTCCTGGGCAAACACACAAAAGCTCTGCGACCGCTCCTGGCGTTTTGAGTTGTTCTACTGGGATTTTGTAACGGGCATCCTCCTCTTCTCAATCCTCTCCGCCTTCACGCTCGGCAGCATGGGTGAGTACGGCAGGGGCTTCATGTCTGACATCGGTCAGGTCGACATGGCGAACATCGGTTCGGCCTTGCTCGGGGGAGTCATTTTCAACGCGGCAAACATTCTCCTGATTGCCGCGATCGCAGTAGCCGGCATGGCAGTTGCGTTCCCGGTTGCCATCGGTATTGCGCTGGTTCTCGGTGTTCTGTTGAACTATCTTAGTTTCCCCATCGGACACCCGATGGTCCTCTTTCTCGGCGTTGCGTTAGTTACCATCGCAATTCTCCTGGACGCCCGAGCATACAAGAGCCTGGCAGCAGCCACCAAAAGTGTTTCAACAAAAGGGCTCACCCTGTCAGTCATTAGCGGCCTCATGATGGCAACCTTCTACCAATTTGTCGCCCGGTCGATGTCGGAGAATTTTGAAGTACTCGAGCCGGGGAAGCTTGGCCCATATGCAGCCGTGTTTATCTTTACACTCGGCATCTTCTTCAGCAATTTTGTTTTCAACACCATCCTGATGAAGAAGCCCATACAGGGTGCTCGCGTTACTTTCCGAGACTACCTGAATGGCTCGATGAAGAGTCACTTGATGGGTATCCTAGGCGGCATCATTTGGAATATTGGCATGACGTTCAGCATCATCGCATCGGGTCAGGCAGGGTTTGCGATTTCCTATGGACTCGGGCAGGGGGCAACGATGGTGGCAGCCTTCTGGGGTGTGTATGTGTGGAAGGAATTCAAGGGCGCGCCGCAGGGCACCTCAAAGCTTATCACAGCGATGTTCGTCTGCTATTTCTTCGGATTGGTCGCCATTGTCGTCTCACGATTCGTCTAACGCCCATGGGAAAAATTGTCGTAGTTGGAAGTTCGAACACCGACATCGTCGTTCGCACCCCAAAGATTCCCTCTCCCGGTGAGACCGTTCTTGGGTCCGATTTTGTCATGGTGGGTGGGGGGAAAGGAGCGAACCAAGCTGTTGCAGCCGCACGGCTTGGCGGTACCGTTGTGTTAGTTGCGAAAGTCGGAAACGACATGTTCGGAGATCAAGCCGTGGCTGCACTCAACGCCGAGAAAATCGATACGCGCTTTGTCACCCGCGACGAGAAGCGCCCCTCGGGCATCGCCTTGATCACAGTGGACCCGAAAGGTGAGAACAGTATTGTTGTAGCTCCGGGCGCAAATGCCGGGCTGACGAGAAACGACATCGAACTGGCCCTGGATGAAATTCGGTCAGCGAACGCCGTACTCTTTCAGCTCGAAACTCCTATTGGCACAGTCAGGTATGGCATTGAACAAGCCAGAGCGGCGCGGCAACTTGTCATTCTCAACCCCGCACCCGCTCAGCCGCTTGACGCCCCCCTGCTTTCGCTCATATCAGTCCTTACACCGAACGAGACTGAGGCGGAGGTTCTTACCGGCATTCATGTCTCGGATGAGCGGAGCGCCGCACGTGCTGCTGCAGTACTCCATCAGCAAGGGGTCAAAATCGTGATCATTACGATGGGCGCTCAAGGGGCATACCTATCAACAAGTGAACATGTTCAGCTCATCCCATCGAGCAAGGTGGACGCCATCGACACAACTGCCGCGGGCGATGTCTTTAGTGGAGCTCTTGCCGTGGCAATGGCTGAGGGTCAAGGGATTGTCGAGGCAGTCCGATTTGCCAATGCAGCAGCCGCTCTCTCTGTCACAAAACTGGGTGCGCAGAGCTCCATCCCCCGACGAGCAGAAGTTCGGGTTACTTACTGATTCGGGCCGCCCTGAATCCCTAAGTACCTTTGCGGAAGAGATAGTCGCGACCCTTGATGAGAAACCACCTTCTGGAGAAATGATCATGACAGTAAAAACACTATGGACAATCCTGTGTGTGATCCTACCGGCCCTTGCTGCCAGTCAAACAGGCCGTCCCGTTCACACGTACTCTATTGTGGCCCGGGACTCGTTGACGGGACACATCGGCGTCGCCGTTCAATCGCACTGGTTTTCTGTCGGCTCGATTGTCACCTGGGCGGAAGCCGGTGTTGGAGCGGTGGCAACGCAGTCGTTTGCTGATCCTGCATATGGTCCGTTGGGGCTCGACCTGATGCGAGCCGGGAAGACCGCGCAGCAGGCGCTCGAAGGACTTCTCGGCACTGACCCCGGCAGGGATGTTCGCCAGGTGGCAATGATCGATGCGAAGGGTACTGTTGCCGCTCACACCGGGAATAAATGCATCGAAGGTGCGGGACATGTTATGGGAAAGGGGTACTCGGTCCAAGCGAACCTGATGCTCAATGACAAGGTATGGCCTGCGATGGCGAAGGCATATGAGAACGCCAAAGGTGACTTGGCCGAGAGGATGCTCGCTACGCTCGATGCAGCGCAATCGGTGGGTGGCGATATCCGGGGGAAGCAGTCCGCAGCCATCCTGATTGTGAAGGGAACATCCACAGGCAGGCCGTGGGCGGACAGAGTGATGGAACTTCGCATTGAGGATCATCCCGAACCGCTCAAGGAACTTCGTCGACTCGTGCAGGTCCATCGCGCTTACGAACATATGAACCGGGGGGATGTGGCGGTCGAACTTAATGACGTGGACGGCGCTCTGCGCGAGTACGGCGCAGCGGAGAGGATGTTCCCTGACAATATCGAGATGAAGTTCTGGCATGCGACGGCCTTGGTGAATGCAGGCCGGGTCGAGCAGTCCCTTCCGTTGTTCCGGGAGATCTTTGCCAGGGAACCGGACTGGGCGCTCCTGATCGCGCGCCTGCCGAAATCCGGCGCATTGAATGCCGACCAGGCGACAATCATCAAAATTCTCTCTGTTGCACCGAAGAAATAGTCGTCCGTTTTTGATTATCGGGAGGTTTTGTAGTATGTTGTATCAGCCTGGCGAAGGAGTCCTCGCAACGGTATTCCGCCCCTTTCCTGCATAGATCCACATCAAGCACGGCATGGCAACAGAGTTTTCCGGTATCCTAGAAATAGACAGCCGTCGATTTGGCTTCGTACGGACAGTTTCCATGGGTCTCGCGCAAGCATCGACCGATACCTTCGTTCCCCCCGCGATGATCTCTCGGTATGGACTTCGTACAGGTGTGTTTCTCGAGGGAACCGCAGAACCCCGCAAAGGGAAATCGCCCGAAGCACGAGCTATTGCGAAGATCAACGACCTCCTGCCGGAACAATGGAAATCCGTGAAGGAATTTGGCCAACACGAAGTGGTTTCTCCGGACGAGGTGATCCGGCTCGAAGGGCCAAAGAGTAACCTCTCGATGCGCATTGTGGACCTGTTCTGTCCCATTGGAAGAGGGCAGCGCGCTCTTATTGTATCACCGCCGAAGGCTGGCAAGACTATGCTGATGCAACACCTTGCCCACGCCGTCAGTGTGAACAACCCGGAGATCGATCTCCTCGTCCTGTTGATCGATGAGCGGCCGGAAGAGGTGACCGACATGCGCCGCACGATCAAGGGACAGGTCTTTGCCAGCTCGAGCGACAGCGAGCGCGGAAGCCATGTACGCCTCGCACAGCTTGTTCTTGAGTACGCCCGTCGAAAGGTGGAGGTGGGAAAGAACGTGGTGTTGTTACTTGACTCGCTCACACGTCTCGGTCGGGCCTTCAACATTCATCAAAAGAGTAGCGGGCGTACGATGTCCGGAGGAGTGGACGCACGGGCGCTGGAAATCCCCAAGCGGATCTTTGGGGCAGCACGCAATTGTGAAGGGGGTGGCTCGCTCACCATCATTGCCACTGCGCTGGTGGATACGGGCTCGAGGATGGACGAGCTGATCTTCCAGGAGTTCAAAGGGACAGGGAACATGGAACTGGTGCTTGACCGGGATATTGCCAACGAGCGGATATTCCCTGCCATCAATATCGGCGCTTCGGGAACGCGCCGGGAAGAACTCCTCTTCGGCTCCGCCGTTTCGCAGCACCAGGCACTCCGCCGCTCCATTGCACGTCTCTCCCCCCGGGACGCGATGCTCAGCATCCTCAAACTCGTATCGCAGTACACGACCAACGATGTTCTGCTGGGGAAGTTCTAGTCTCATCACCCTTCAGGTTCAATAATGCGCTCACTTCTCCTTTTCTTTACGGTTGCATTTTCTTCTTTTCTCCTCTCCTCCTGCGAGCCTCAGGGACGGAAGGACGCTCTCCTTGTCGACAGTCTTCGGGCGGACGCAGAACAACTCGTGAAAGCCCAGTCACTGATGGGCTGGAATAACTGGGCGTTTGGCACGCAGTCCAACCAGGATTCGCTCTACACAGCCTACGCTTATCTCTTCACCCGCGAGAACATCGCACTCGTGCGCCGCGTGGAGGACGCGGAACAGGATTCTGTCCAGAAGAAGCGTCTCCGGTACTTCCGCCGCTACCTGACCACAGAGTATCTCTCCAAAGAAAACGCAAAGCTGAACGACAAGATCAGCAACCTGGAGGCAACCCTTATTGTGCAATGCCAAGGGAAGGATATCCCGTACAGACAGGTCTCCACCCTTCTTTCGAACGAAAAGAACCAAGCCCGGCGCGAGGCACTGTACGTGGCACTGGACTCGGCCCTCGATTCCCTCAACAATCTTTATCTTCAAACCGAGCAGCAGAACCTGCGTCTTGCCAGGGATCTCGATTATGGATCATACAACGAAATGGCCGAAGCACTGAAGGGCTTTTCGTTTGCAGAATTCAAACAGGTAGCAGAACACATCCTTGCAGAAACCGAAAGCACATACGCTCTCCTGCTGAAAGAAGTGACCACACGCCAATTGCGCGTTTCTCCGGATCGCTTCTTCCGGTACGACATCGGCCTGCTCTTCCGGAATGCTCAATTCGACAAATACTTCCCTGCGTCCTCGGTGATGGCGGCTCTGGCAACCACATACCGCGGCCTCGGTGTCGATATCGAGGCTCAGAAGAATCTCCTTATCGACGGAGAGGTGCGTGAGGCGAAGAACCCCCGGGCAGTCTGCTTTCCCGTTGACGTTCCTTCCGATATCCGATTGAGCATCAAACCCATCGGCGGTGTGGACGACTACGCCGCACTATTCCACGAAATGGGCCACGGTGAGCACTACGCCAACACCAGAGAGAATGCGTTTGAATTTAGGTATCTCGGCGAGTCGACAGTAACGGAAACCTACGCGTTCCTCTCGGAATATCTCCTGGCCAACCAGGCGTGGCTGCGTTTGCACACTCGCATGCCCGTGCGGGCGGAAAAGGAGTTCCTCCGATTTCAGGCATTTCATCGGCTGTACTTCATCAGACGATACAGCGCGAAGTTTCTCTACGAACTGGAACTGCACGGCGGTATTGCAGATCCCGCGGGACTGTATGCACGACTTCAAAGCGCGGCAACGGGAGCTCGTGAAATCCCATCGGACAGGAAACGATACCTCTCGGATGTCGATGCATTGTTCTATTCGGCCAGTTATCTCCGTGCGTGGTACCTCGAGGCACAGTTGAGCGCAAAGCTGCGCAGAGAGTTCGGATTCAATTGGTTCGAGCACCCCGGCGCTGGCGAATATCTGCGGGGACTCTGGGGACATGG
>JAERML010000292.1 GCA_016844425.1 Bacteroidota bacterium | reverse complement strand
GCTGGAGCTTCCACCTGTTCGGTAATACGAGGAAGGAAGTCGGGGATCGAAAACTAAAAGCCCGTGATCATGTGGTCACGGGCTTCATGTTTTCTTTGGACTCCTTAAACTTTTGGTCACTACCCCCTGTCTTCCGTCTTCTTCTTCAATTCCCGCACCTTCTGATAAAACTCTGTCAGGTTCATTTCCTTGAGATAGATCATCCCTCTCGCAGCACGCAGACGGGGATGCGGATTCTTCAGGAAATAGTCGTGACCGAGGCAGGTTTTCACCATCTTATACTGCTCCACCTGGATTGTCTGTGCGAGTTCCGAGAACGGACCGTCGTGTTCGTAACTCGGAAACGACGCCGCACTCTGCGAGCCAAAGCAGTTCATGAACGATGTGTGCATCATGGAAAGCGAATTCAAGGATTCAGGGATCATGACGTTTGCCTCTGCCGGACGGAACCGGAACCACACATTCCGGTATCCCCACACGCGGATCATTGCATCGCCGCTCTCCTTCTCATACATCCGGAGCGCCTCGCTTACCGCCTGCAGTGCCTTATAATGCGTGTCCGGACCGCTTCCTTCCGGATCGAACGCCACCGACACGACGTTCGGCTTCACCTTCTTCATCAGCTCAAAGATCGGGAGGACGTCACGGTCGACCTCGGGCTCCTCGGAGAAGATGTCTCCCTTGTAAAAGCCGAGGCGCAACGGGTGGACTGCCGATGCTTCGATACCCACATACGCCCAGAGAAGCTCCACTTCCCACTCGCGCAGCGTTCCCTTCAGCATCTGTATATCCGGCGGGTCCTTCGCGCCAGGATATTGCGTTGTGAGATACTCGTGCAACTCTTTGATCCTCAGTCGAAGCACCGTCATGTCGGTGGTTTTGTAGACCTCGATCAAATTCCGTAGGAGCCGACGTGCCTCTGCCTCATCCTCGCGTTCCTGACTGTACGCCGCCGTACCGTCAAGGTAGAGGTACACATCTTCCATCCTTTTGGTGACGTTTTTCGGATCGAAGTATCCCTGTTTGAGCAGGGCGCTGCACGACGGGCTTTCCAGATATCGTTCCAACTTCTGGATGAGGGCAAGGCAATAGGGATTGGAGACCGAAGTAAACCCCGACGTCAGGTTGGCGAAGTAGTGCTTGTTGCTCGGGTCGCGGACAAGGTGATAGATATGGGCCTGATATGCGAGCATGATGTCGTCGTGGTGGGGCTCGGTGTGAAGGAACGTGGTGTGCGAGACGTTCTTCAGTCCTCCCTCGATCTTCAGAATAATTCGGTCGCGTGCGGCGGTACTGAGTTCGCTGAAAGTCTTTCGTGTTTTCCGGAGGAGCGCGGCCGCAAACCGGTCTGAGCGGAATTCTTCCTCCAACAGATCCTGCAACGCCTTGTTACACGATAAGGCGAGGGAAACAACCACATCATCGGCCTCGTCCTCTGAAGGAGATTCGAGCGCGAGGAAATCCTCAAACTGCCTCTCCATCAAGAGCCTCGCCGCCCCCTTGGTCAGGTAGAACCTTGCGTTGGGCAAATCCTGAAGAACCGAAGCCGGGTACTGCGGACTCTTCAGCTCCTGAATCGCCTGCGCGACGATCTGTGCCTTCGCTTCGCCGGCTGCAATGATCAGCGCAGTAGCAGAGGGGTTATACGTGATGGTGGCAAGACCGATGGTGATGACAAGACGGCTCCGTGAAATCTCGATGCCGCCAAGATCTGTTGCAGCAGCGGCTTGTGTCTCGTAGTTCGTCCCGGTCAACCGTGTCACCGAGTAGACACTTGAGCCCCGCACGTTGAATGCAATATGCCCGTCCGGACCGATCCCGCCAAGGAAGAACCCGATCCCTCCCATTTCACGGATCCGCGACTCGTACACCATGCAAAACACATCGACGCGGTTAATAACTTCTTTCTGCATCCGTTCGAGGTCCGTCCGGGTTTGGCGCACGCGGAGGGTCAGGTCCACCACATTCCCGGGAAACACCTCCTGCATCGTCTTGCCCGGTGGCAAACCCAACAGTGTCGCATCGATGAGGAGCGCCTTGGCTGGGTCGAGCCCGAATCCTTCGATGTAGAATTCATTTACGTAATAGTGGAAGCTGTTTTGTTGGCGGGCATCCATTGGATAGAACTCGTCGATCTGGACGAAGCTGAGGCTCTTCATGTCAGGTCGGTGTGATGCATCGATCCCCTCTTTCTCCAACAGTGTTTTGATCTCCGCCGAGTCCCACCGTTCAAGAATTCTTGTTACCCACTTTATGAAGTGTTCCGGTGTCTTCCCCGTCGGGAGGGAGATGACGCCGCCGGGATTTTTGAGGACCCATTCAATAAACCGCAGCGCCGTCAATTTCCCCAGCATCGGGAAGTTGGAGACTTCGATAACGTTGATCTTTTCCACGGGGGCATACATCGGTTTTCTGCCGCTCCGTTTCAGCTCACGCCCCTCCACACTGGAGGAGGCATTGTAGATTCGAGGGTTCATGGGTATGTTGAGAATGTGGCGACGAAATGTTGGTGTTCTCTCGGAACGGCACGCATTCATGCCGCTCCTAAAGGAGCTCCATCCCTATGGGGGGGAATGCTTCTATGAACATGTTCGCACCTACGGTGCTATCTGTCGAGATACAATGGTCTATAGGTACAGTCCCGTCGGGATGGAATGTTTGTAGAACTGCAAA
>JAERML010000291.1 GCA_016844425.1 Bacteroidota bacterium | reverse complement strand
AAACTACGCCAACAAGTACGAACAGGAGCCCTTCGTCAAAGGGACAGTGGGTGAAGTTGATTTCATCGAAAAGGAAATTGGGCACAACAAATCGTTGAGGATACTCGACATCGGATGCGGAACCGGCAGACATTCAATCGAGCTGGCGAGGAGGGGATATTCCGTTGTGGGTGTGGACCTGTCGGTGGCGCAATTGGCCAAAGCGCGGGACAATGCGCGAAAGGAGAACGTCAGTCCGCTGTTTCTTTGTGCGGATGCCAGGAAGCTCGAATTCAAAAGCGAGTTTGATCTTGTGGTCATGCTGTGCGAGGGAGCATTCCCGTTGATGGAAACCGACGAAATGAATTTTGAGATTCTCAAGAATGCAGCCGACGCTTTGAAGGAAAAAGGCAAGCTCATCTTCACAACGCTCAATGGTCTGTTTCCGTTGTTCCACTCTGTAAAAGACTTCATCAACAGCCAGTATGAAGGGGATGTCACAAAGAGTAATAATTTTGATTTGATGACATTTCGGGATTTCTCCGAGTTCGACATGATTGATGATGACGGGAACAGGAAGGTGCTCACATGTAACGAGCGCTACTATGTGCCGTCCGAAATTTCGTGGCTCTTGAAATCGCTTGGCTTCAAGGACATTGACATCCTCGGGTGCGAAATGGGAGCGTGGAGGCGCGACAAGAAACTGACGACAGAAGATTTTGAAATGCTCGTGGTAGCGCGAACGTAAATGAGAGGTAAAGCGGGCAGTTCCATGAGGGCTGCCCATGGCACGTATCGTCGCGGGATGTTGAAGCAGGATCTGGCATTCTGAACAAAGGCTGATCAACCTGAAGGAGAGACCCATGCTGACCTACTACACTATTGTCGATAACTCGCTCGTCGAATCTCAGTCAGACGATAGCCCTGTTCTTGTCTACGTCAATCCTGACCCCGCCGAGAGGGAATCGCTACTTACAAAGTTCGATATCGACGACCATACCTTGTCATCGGCGCTCGATCCGGATGAGGTGTCTCGCGTTGAGTTCAGTCCGGACTTCATCTCGCTGATCTGGAAGCGACCGACGAATTATTCCGGCAAGGATAACTTCTACTTCAACGTCGCATCGGTCGGCATCTTCCTTCTTAAAGATCGCCTGGTGGTCGTGCTTCCCGATGATATCCCGCTGACAGAACCAGGCGGGAGACATGCCCCTCAGCTCGGTAGTGTCTTCGATGTCATGCTCGCTTTTCTTTACTACACCACACGCCACTATCTGGAACACCTCAAGGTCATCAAAATGGTCTCGCGGGAGTTGCAGCAGAGAATCAATACCTCCATGGAGAACAAACACCTGATTCAGATGTTCAATCTCAGCGAAAGCCTTATCTATTATCTCAATGCAATCAATGCCAACGGTGCGGCTCTCATCAAACTGAACAACCATGCCCAGAAGGCCGGCTATCCCACGGAGGCAATCGAGCTTCTCGATGATATCATTATTGAGAACAACCAGTGTTACAAACAAGCGGAGATTTACTCCACAGTGTATTCCGGGCTGATGGACGCTCGGGGCAGCCTCGTCAACAACAATGTGAACGTGCTTCTGAGAAAGCTGACCCTGATCAACGTCGTTTTCTTGCCTCTGAACCTGATTGCAGGGATCGGAGGTATGTCAGAATTCAGCATGATGACTCAGGGCATCGACTGGAAGCTCTCTTATTCTTTCTTTCTCATGGCGATGGTGCTGATCGGTGTGCTCACCGGAGTTATTCTCGGGAGAATCAACTTCGGGGGAGCCAAGACTGCCAAACCGAGAAAACGCTGACGGACCGATCTCTGGCTGCGAATTCCAACCCGTAGGGAAAACACAATGCGGAAATACCTGAAGGTCATTGTCATCATGCTTTCGCTTATTGGTTTGTCTTGCGCTCCCCCAGCGCAGCGTTCCGAGACCTCCGGCTCCAATCCCCCCGGTTCACAACTCGTGAAATACGGCATCGTCCTGCCGGTCGGTTCGACCGGAGAGTGGGACGCGGGCATGGTGGAATCTCCATCAGTGTGGCATGATGTCAACCGCAGGATGTACGGGATGGTCTACACAGGATATGGCAGCTCAGACTCGACCAGGCGGGGATACAAATTCGTCACCCGGCCGCAGGTGGGACTTGCGTGGAGCGACGACTTGCTCCACTGGAAGAAGGATCCCCGGAACCCAATCTTCACCGGAAGCGGCATCGCCGGGTCCTCCGATGCCGAAGGGGCGACCGGACCGTTCATCTGGTACGAGAACGGGACCTACTTTCTCTTCTATATCGGCACAACTGTGAAGGGATATGAGAAAGGGTCGAAGACTCTCAACGTATCCACATCCACCGATCTCTATTCCTGGAAGCGTTCTGAGACAAATCCCATCATCGCTCCTTTCGGCAATGGCTGGCGGCGGGATGCGATATGGCATCCGAATGTTGTGAAGGTTGGGGATCAGTACTATCTTTTCTTCAACGCGTCCGGTGTCGTCAATGGACTGCAGGAGGAGTTCATCGGTTACGCAACGTCAAAAGATCTGCTCCACTGGGAGGTCGATGATGTCAACTCGCCGCTTGTAGTTGGCAGCGCCAGGCCGGGAGCCTGGGACGCCTCCGGTCGGGCCGGAGATCCAAGCGTTTACAAGGTTGGCAACACCTGGTATATGGCCTGGTATAGT
>JAERML010000290.1 GCA_016844425.1 Bacteroidota bacterium | reverse complement strand
CCTTTCTCCTCAGGACGTGGAATGTCTCGTGAACTCAATCAGCAGGACAGATGTCCGAGGCAGGAGGGATTACATGATCATTCGTCTGATGTTGGATGCGGCCCTTTCAGAGATCGAAATCATTCGAGCGGATGTAGGAGACATTCAGATGCGTGGCAATACACCCATCCTTCATGTTCAAGGAAAGGGTCGACGTACCAAAGATGAAGTGGTGGAGCTATTGGAAATTACAAAGCGTGCAATTGATGAGTACCTTGTCCTCAGAAGCTCTGCCTCCAATTCCGAGCCGCTTGCGTTGAGTGCGGGCAACCGGACGAGCGGTGAGCGCATGACAACTCGAGGAATCCGTGACAGAGTAAATTGCTACCTGGAACGCGCGGGAATCAAACAAGGGAAGCTTCGCCGTGTGACACCGTTTTCACTCCGCCACACCGCCGCCGTCAGGCTTGCCGATGCAGGAGCATCAGCGGACGAGATCAGGCAACGCATGCGACTTGGGAGTATTACCACAGCCATGTTGTACGTCAACCACAAGAACGCCCCCCGGAACCCAGAGACTCCTTCATTCTAGCCATGGCGTATCCTTTTCTTCAAATAGAGTCCAAATGGCAGCGGTACTGGGACGATCACAAGACGTTTCAGACCGGCGCCTCGACTACAAAGCCGAAAGCTTTCATCCTCGATATGTATCCGTATCCCTCCGGAGCAGGATTGCATGTCGGTCATCCGGAAGGTTACACAGCAACCGATATTCTCTGCCGCCATCTCCGGATGAAGGGTTACAACGTACTCCACCCGATCGGTTGGGATGCATTTGGGCTTCCTGCCGAGCGATATGCCATGCAAACCAACATTCACCCCCGGATCACGACCGAACAAAACATTTCCACCTTTCGGCGTCAGATCAAGATGCTGGGCCTCAGCTATGATTGGGACCGAGAGATCGATACAACAGACCCCCAGTACTATCGATGGACTCAATGGATATTTCTGAAGATATACAATTCGTGGTTCGACCGCCGCATGAACAAAGCCAGGTCGATTTCGACGCTTGAGGATGAGCTCCAGCGGCAAGGGACTGCTGAGTTGGATATTAACCCACCCTTTACGGCTGAAGATTGGACTCGACGGAGTTCAAAAGAAAAGCAGGGTTTCCTTGCCCAGCACCGCCTTGCGTACATTGCTGAGATTCCGGTAAACTGGTGCGAAGCATTGGGGACTGTCCTGGCGAATGAAGAAGTGACCGAGTGGACGGAGAAGGGTTACACCGTCGAGCGCCGCCCCATGCGTCAATGGATGATGAGGATAACTGCTTATGCGGAGCGATTGTTGGAGGACGCTCAGGATCTGGACTGGCCGCAATCAACCATGGACCAGCAAAAGAACTGGATCGGGCGTTCGGATGGAGCGGAAATAGTCTTTCCAATTCAAGGACGTTCTGAGTCTGTGCGAGTGTTCACGACTCGCCCGGACACGATCTTCGGGGCAACGTATATGGTGTTGGCGCCTGAGAATCCTCTCGTTGACGTGATCGTGTCCGAAGGGAAAAGGGGAGAAGTTAAAGAGCATCAGAAGCAGACCTCGCTCAAGAGTGAAATGGATCGTGGTCTTGACAGGGACAAGACAGGAATCTTCACAGGCGCTTATGCGATCAACCCGGCAACCCACAAGGAGATCCCGATTTGGATTGCTGACTACGTCTTGATGGGCTATGGTACTGGGGCGATCATGGCTGTCCCGGGTCAGGATGAGAGGGATTGGGAGTTTGCAGAGAAGTTCGGCCTGCCAATTATTCGCACGGTGCAACCCCCGCCCGATTTCAACGGCAAGGCGTATACGGAAGACGGCGCGGCGATCAACAGCGGTTTCCTTAACGGGCTGGGCGTTGAGGATGCAAAGAAGAAAGTCATCCAATGGCTGGAGGCGCAAGGGATCGGTCAGCACAGAGTGAACTACAAACTCCGCGACTGGCTCTTTTCACGGCAGCGCTACTGGGGCGAGCCGATTCCAATCGTCCATTTGGAAGATGGAACAATGAAAGCTCTCCGTGAAGATGAACTCCCGTTGCTCCTGCCTGACCTGAAAAAATTTCAGCCGAGCGGAACGACTGAATCACCCCTCGCACTTGCAGCCGACTGGGTGAATGTCGTCGACAAAGAGACGGGCATGCGAGGCCGTCGAGAAACGAACACCATGCCGCAATGGGCGGGATCCTGCTGGTACTATCTCCGCTATCTCGACCCGAAGAACGACCGCGAGTTTTGTTCGAGAGAGAAGGAACGCTACTGGATGCCCATCGATCTGTACGTCGGAGGGGCGGAACATGCCGTGCTGCATCTTATGTATGCCCGGTTCTGGCACAAGGTACTGTACGACCTGGGATATGTCTCCACGAAGGAGCCATTCAAGAAGCTACGCCATCAGGGAACGATTCTTGGCGAAGACTCCCGCAAGATGTCCAAGTCGCGAGGCAATGTCGTTAACCCGGATGAAGTAGTCGGCCAGTACGGTGCAGATGCAATGCGGCTGTTTGAGATGTTCATGGGTCCGTTGGAAGAGATGAAACCGTGGAGCACTCGTGGGGTGGAGGGTGTGTTTCGGTTTCTCAATCGTGTTTGGCGCCTCTATTTGAACGATGAGGGCAAACTGAATTCGGAGGTGAAAGACGCTCCGGTCTCTCCTGAACTTGAGCGTGCGTACCAC
>JAERML010000073.1 GCA_016844425.1 Bacteroidota bacterium | reverse complement strand
GGTAAGCGACGGACATACAACGTCTCAAACAAGCGATCGCCGATGGTTTCATCCACCCAGAGCGAAGTGGCATTTGAGTCCGCAAAGTATTGATGCGCGACTTCAGGCAGCCTGTGGCCAATCGGAAAAACATCGTTATTCGAAGTGAACAGGATGTCGTTCCTGAACTCGGAGAGTGTAATGGGAAGGTAAAAAGACTCCACGTTCTCCTGGGCGGAACTCCGGAGCACCGCCGGGCTTTCCCCCCGGAACAGCGCTTGCTGGCCGGCCGCAACAGTAACATGCGCGGTTGCAAGCAGCGCGCCGTTGGTCGCATACAAGGATGTTGATCCCGAGTACACCTTCACGGCATTGACACCCGTCCCGATTTCTTCCACCACGATCTGTTGTCCGTTCCGGGAATTGCCTAATGAATCGGCCAACGAACGGGGGAGGCTCTGCGCTCCAATGAGGAATCCGCTGAGTTCGCGGCCCACACTATCCAGAAGAGTGAAGCTGCAACTGTATCCCTCTCTGCTGGCCGAACTCCGTGCCCAGTGCGTGAATGCGAGCCGTTTCACCTCCTCGTCGTCGCCGTGCATCAGAAGATCTGCGGTTTCTTCCGTCTTGAAACCCTGGAGCGCCTCATCGACGACATACGTCAGCCAGCTATCGACGGGGCGGAGCATTTCACGGCCAAACACTTCCACGCGGTCGCGATCCCGCTCGTGCACGTTGTTGTTGAGGAGAGGATAGAAAAAAAGGGCCGAGAGTCCCAGCGCAAGAAGGAACCCGCTGAGCGATGCAACCTGCTGGGCATGGCGGCTCCGCTGATGGAGGTAATACGTGAACCCGAGAATCCCTCCACAAAAAAAGAGCCGGTACGGAAGGGATGACAGCGGATTGGGCTGCACCATCCCGAAGACGACTGCGGCAGTGAGAAACAGGACACACGACACACTCCACGCAACAACCGCCCGGGTTTTGGCGGAAGAAAGATGAGAAGCAACATTGAGGATGAACGAAGTGAGGCCGACGACGACGACGATAAGACAGAAACTGATCACGAAGAGATTCACTATCATCAGCCCCAGCTCAAATGAGGGAACAATAACAACCGGATCGTTATACCGTAGCGTGGAGTCGAAGACCGCACTTCGGATGACTGCCGCATAGCCGCGGAGGAGAAGAAGGATGAGCGTAACTGCCCCCACCGCAGCAGCCCCTCTCATAATACCGTTTCGCGGTTGCCACCAGGGAGAACGGCCGCGGGCTCCATTGATAAGAAATCCTGTCACGAGAAGGGTATTGGTGAGGAGACAGAGACTGGTCAATGACAGATCACCAATGGACTTTGCAAGCCCTCCTCCAAACTTCGATGCATAGTACATCGGATCAAAGATCCCTCCTCCCACTACCATGGAGGGAAACTCCAGCCACAGCAGGAGATACCGCGCCAGCCAGAGCACGGCCGTGACTGCAAGACTGCGCAGAAATACGGACCGGATATCCAGTATCGGTCGCCTGATCAGACCTACTACAACAATCAGGAGGAGGAGGACGGCAAGGGTCGCGTTTACCTGGGCAAAACTGAGCTCGACTCCTTCAAGGTAGGAAGACCGTGCCGGGCGCATGACACTTACCACGCCAACCTTACTGCTGTCGATCCCGAACAACGTGGCAGACACGTACCGGCCATCCTTCCTCGGTTCGGCGTTTTCCGAGAAATTGAATTCGACCGTCACACCAAGGTCTTCACTGAGCTGATTGGCAAGACCTGCTCTGCTGATGAATTTGTTGCTCAGCGGATAGTTGACCTCGAGCGTACGTCGCAACAGCAACGCGCCGATGATTCTCCCTTCGAGGCGAACGGGAGTGATGACAAAGAGCTGCGAGTAGATCTGTGAGCGAGTAACGTATGAGGTAAGTTGCCCGGAGAGCGCAATCTGGATTTCCCTTTGGTGTGTGGGGCCGCTCCGTCCATCCCACGCCACCAATGTCCCCTTATTGTCATAAACCTCCACTCCAACACCCTGCTCACGGGAAACCTTGATGACCTGATCAAACAAGCCGGAACGATCTCGAATTGTCCCGATAGGTATTCAACCAGCGGTTTCTGCTGGGCAAGTTCGGTGGCGGTTCTCCGGGTCTCGCGTTGAATGCTGTTGAAAGTCTGTTCTGCCTTGTCGAGGAACCTTTCAGACTTCTCTTCTGCGGCCGAGTCCCAATTGCGGGCGTAGTATCCCACAAGAAGAAACTCGGCCAGGAGGGAGATGACCAACAGGGCACAAACAAGAAAGACGATCCTGACTAAACGGGACCGCCTTTTCTCCCTGCCGGGAAACAGCAGGCTGCGCAGCGTGTTCTTCATGTATCTGTTAGTAAACCTTAAATTGAGAGATCACCCATCGCTCACCGCCCCATGACAAGGATACATACACCTGTACGTTCTCCACCCCACCTTTGCTTGTGACCCGGGCGCCGCCCGTGGCGTAGGGATTCGACTCCGATTTCCCGAACGTCGTGAACTCGAAGTGCCCAAACCTTCTGAGCTTGAAATAAGTCTCCAGGACATAATATGTCTGATTGGCGCTATAGTATCCTCTCTCCCCTCCACGCAGATTCACCGACACCTGCGAATCAAAGAAGGCAGCAAAATCGTTCACCGTACCCCTGGCAATCCCCTCCTCCACCATCTCGAATACCCTCCGGTACCCTTCCCGCGGCGCGGCCATACCTTGATTGACTACCACCGAATCCGCTCTGCCCTGGACCTGCACATTCTCGCGGCCTTCACGACCCGGGCGGATCACAGGTGGTTCCAGAACATGCACAGGCTCCTTTGCCTCACGACGCGATCGTTCCAACTTCTGCTGGGTGTCGCGACGGGGCTCTCTTGCCTCGTCCTGCTCCTGCGAGAAAGTGGCATTCACACTGAGTACCGCAATTGCCAACAATACGATAGCTTTTTTCATCAAACACAATTCCTTCATGACACTATCATCGGGAGAACTTCACCCTTGTTGCAAGCCGTGTCGTGGGGCGGGGAACACCAGCGATCTTTGTCATCATATCCTCTTGTCGCCCGAGGACCCAATCAAAGACAACACGATCGGGAACAAGACTTACCACCCTGAACATCGCGTAGCGACCCTCCCATGTCTTAACGACATACGAGCGCCTTTCCTCCAGAACGACATCGTGCGAGCGGGACCATTCCACCATCCGGAGCGCATTGATCTCACCCAGCGAAGCTGTCTGACCCAAGTCCTGGATTTCACCGTCTTCCCCAACGACCATATATGCGGTACCTCCTGCATCCTCAAAGAAAATGTCGGCGGCCGGGTCATCAAATGGAAGGCACTTCTCGTCAGAGAAGTCGAAGCCGGAATACCCAGGCAATGCTTCGTAGTCACTTAACACAACACCAAATCCCTCTCTTCCACCGGAGAACAATACAACAGGGAGCGGCGGTTCTGGTGCCCGACCGACATAGCACGCAGGTATAACCTCTACTGTCAGAACATAGATGGGAGAAGGATACGGGTCATACGCTGGAGATGGTTGGGTTGCTGGTGGCGAGGGACGTGGGGTCGCAACTGCTGCAGGCGGGACACTCACTGGACGCTCCCTGGTTCCTTCCGGTGCTCGCACCAGTTTTGAATCAGAAGGCGCCGTGGGCCTCCCTCCCCGGCCTCGCTCCTGTGCCAAAAGGGGGAGCGAGAGAAGTAAAGCGAGAAGGCTAAGGACAACTAAGACACGGATTTGCATCGTAAAGCCTCCGACTGTTGGCAAAGTAACCTATACTGCCGAGAAAGTCAATAAAGCAACAATGGAGCTGGGCACCGTACATCCGGCCACCATCAAGTCCGTATGCACAGCACCCGAATGCTCCACTGTTGTCTCCCCCACCCTCAGCACAGATCCTCCCTGCGACCCAACGGGCGAGGTTGATCGCTACTGCAACCGATCGGAATGAACTGTCCGTCGCGCGACGCCTCCTCCTGACACACCCTTCAGCATGGGGTTGGACTCTTGTAACTGGTACACCCAGTCGAACACCACGCGGTTCGGAGAAAGCCCCGATACACGAAACTTTGCGTAATGATCATCCCACGTCCAGACTACATAAGTATGACCGACAACCAGAGAAACGGCATGAGATGCGGACCATCCACTCGTTGGTGCTCTCTTAATCTCCAGCACCGAGCCTGTCGGACCAAGATCCTGAATGTCGGAGTCTGATCGTACACGCATCAAATATTGACCGTTCGAGTACTCGAAGAACATGTCGGTATACAGATCACTGTACGAACGGACGGTGTATTCTGAGAAGTCATACCCTGCGTATCCGGGAAGCTGATACCGGTCATTCAAAATTACATTGTACCCTTCCGGCCTCGGGATGTCATAGACGACGTCCCTGCTGAGATCGCTCTCGTTCCCCTCATAGTCAAACGCAGTGACGGCATAATAGTATGTGCTGCCGTTTTGTGCACCCTCGTCCAGAAAGTACGGCGTTCGAGCCGAGCCGATCAACTCGTATCTTCCGTTGTAGCTGCTGCTGACGAAAACGTTGTATCCTGCCACATCGTTCTCCGGGTTGTCCGCCCAGAAGACTTCGATGAAATTGTCGCCGGTCTCCGTCCACATGCCCGAAGGCTCTTGCGGCGGATTGTGGTCTGCATCGATAATGCGATCACATCCTGAGAATCCGAACACAATGGCGAAAGTCAGTGGTAGTGCGAGCTTCATGTGCGAACATCCTCTTTCTCGATTTAACTTGCTAGGGGGAATGAATTCAAACGATGTGCCATTGGGTCTGGGCACGAGGAAGGGTTAATCCTTCTGAATTGAGGGGTGAGGTGGGCGAAGTAAATACTTGTGTGTAGCGGATACTGCTCACCCGTCCACATTTAAGGACGATGTAAACGAGTGAGTTGAAGCTGGCGCTATGACCAGTGCGCCTGTCCGTTGTTGATAACCCCGACCGATTTGCCGGTCAGGCGGTATCCGCCGAAGGGAGAGTTCTTGGACTTCGATTTGAATTGTGCGGGATCCACGATCCACTGGAGGGCCGGATCGATCAGTGTCAGATTGGCAATTTCTCCTTCGGCGATCTTAATCTCGGGCAGGTGGAGAATGCGACGGGGATTCACAGAGAATTTCTCGATGAGTTGAGAGAGCGAGAGAAGTCTTGTCATCACGAGTCCGGTGATTGCCAGCCCGATCGCGGTCTCCAGCCCGACAATCCCGAATGGTGCCGCCTGGAATTCAACCTGTTTCTCGTCGAATGAATGCGGCGCATGGTCGGTGGCAATAACATCTATCGTCCCATCCCTCAGAGCCTCTTTCATCGCCTCCACGTCTTCTTTCGTCCGAAGAGGAGGGTTCATCTTCGTGTTCGTGTCATACGAACGGACAACATCGTCCGTCAGCGTAAAGTGGTGCGGCGTCACTTCACACGTTACCTTCAACCCCGCCGCCTTAGCCTGGCGGATCAAACCCGCCGCCCCTGCTGTGCTCATGTGCGCAAGATGATACTGTCCACCCGTGTACTGCGCCAAACTGATATCGCGCGAGACCATCACATCCTCCGCTATGGAGGGCATCCCGGGGAGACCGAGTTCAGTTGCGGTAAGCCCCTCGTTCATCACGCCACCTTTTGTCATGGGCATGTCCTGCGCATGCTGGATGATGGGACGATTGAACATCTGCGCGTACTCGAGAGCGCGACGCATGATCTCTGCATCGTGCACCGGATCGCCATCATCCGTGAAGGCGACCGCTCCCGCAGAAGCCAGTTCGGCCAATGGCGCAAGGTGGTCTCCCTTGCGGCCGTTCGTGACAGCAGCGATTGGATAAACATCAACCAACCCGTTGAGTGCAATCTTTGCCTTTGCCTGAATGAACTCCACCACCGATTCGTCGTCGATGGCTGGATTCGTATTCGGCATGCAGCAGACGGCCGTAAAGCCTCCTGCCGCAGCAGATGTGCATCCGGTCAGGATCGTCTCCTTATGCTCGAACCCGGGTTCCCGGAGATGCACATGCATGTCAATAAATCCGGGTGCAATCACCTTCCCTTTCATATCCACAACCTGTGACCCTGCTGGCGCCACAATGTTCACCCCCATTTTGGCAATTCTGCCGTCAACAATCTGCAGATCCATGACTTCGTCGCGCCCGGAGACCGGGTCGATAATTCTTCCACCTTTCAAGACCAGATGCATAAGGTTCGCTCACATTAGTGAAGTCAATTTCTTGTTGCTAACAGATAGAGAACTGCCATACGGATCGCTACGCCGTTCAATACTTGCTGGAGAATGACCGAGTGCTCACCATCGGCGACGTCGGCGGACAATTCTACGTCACGGTTGATAGGTCCGGGATGCATGATGGTGATCGGCTTTCCCGCTTTTTCCAGGCGTTGACGCGTGATGCCATAGTAGTTATGGTACTCCCGGATCGAAGGGAAGAGACGGCCGGCATCCCGTTCCAACTGAATCCGGAGGACGTTTACAACATCAACAGACGGAAGCACATCATCCACATGGTGGTAGACTTCCACACCGAGGCGTTCGATGCCCCGCGGCATCATGGTAGCGGGTCCGCACACGGAGACTCGCGCACCCATTGTCTTCAGGCCATAAATGTTCGACCGGGCAACACGGCTGTGGGAAATGTCTCCGATGATGCAAACATGCAGACCATCGAGCTTCCCGTGCTTCTCCCGAATCGTGTACATGTCGAGCAACGCCTGGGTCGGGTGTTCGTGCCCTCCATCTCCCGCGTTGATGACGTTCGCCTCGATGATCGTGGAAAGATAGTGAGGAGCTCCCGATGCCGAGTGCCGCATCACCACCATATCGACTTTCATCGCCTCGATGTTCCGGGCAGTGTCTTTCAGCGTCTCCCCTTTGCTCACACTGCTCCCCCCC
>JAERML010000289.1 GCA_016844425.1 Bacteroidota bacterium | reverse complement strand
CCTGCTTGACGTCCACACTGACATGGTTGACCACCGCTCGCTTCTTGTACCGTTTCACGAGATTGTCGGAACGGAGGATCCTGTCTGTGGGAGATTGTGCCTGCTGTGTCATCGTCTATTCTGTGTGAAGGCTATACGGATATCGGACGGAAGAATCTGGGGACGGTTCGTCCGCCAGAGAAAGCCTGCAAGTGCGTACTCTGCCTCGCGTTCCTCCACGAGATTTTCGGGGAAGTACTGTCCTTCCGCTCCCCCAAGAATTCGAATTGCTTGCACCTTCCCGTCTCCGAAGGAAACTATGATGTGGTCGCCGCTCGTCTTGTTCACTCCATTTGCCAGTGAATCCTCGTAGAGATGGTACAGACTTGTGGCACGGTCATCCACCTCAATCCTTTCCAGACCCTTGCCGGCGAAATACATCCGCATCAACTCACCACTCATCTGGTCGAATCTTGTTGGTCGAACAGAATCGCTGCGTGAGGCGGCAAACGCATCGCTCATGACAGTGACCAGATGCAGCTTCCGTTTTCTAAGATAGACGTTGATGGAGTCCCCGGTTACCTGAGTTTGCTGATACCAGACCACTGGCGCCTGCCGGAGGAGCATGCTATCCGCCTGTGTAAAGAACTGGACGTGCCCCGCGATCGCAGCAAGATCCGACCGGACGATCTCCACGCTGTCGATGGCAACCAGACGCTTTACCGAATCACGATACGATTCCATCACACGGCTCCTGACCACGAGGGTGTCGACACTCCCCGGAGTGCTTGAATCCAGCTGCACCATGATCGGTCTTCCTGTCACCCGGCTGAATTGCTGTGTGGAAAAATGATCAAGTCGGTTGCCCGTTATTGTTACATTGTCTCCTGGGTTGACTATACGAACACGGCCCGTTGCTATGGACCGTTTCTCGGTCCGAAAGTAAACGAGAGAATCCGATGTCACGGTGGACCCGGTATCCCGGACGACAACCCTTGTATGAAAGAAGGCCCGCTTGGGCTCAATGAAATACCGCTTGGGCTCAATGAAATATTCGCCATACCCTGCTGTGAGTTGAACGCTTCCGTCATCGAGTGCCACATGATCGAAGGCTTCTGCGCGGCGTTCATCGCGGTAGTATGCGCCGCGTGGCGCCCGGAGCGTGAGGCTGTCGTCGTTGACCACCACGTTCCCGGTCAGAATCACTTTCCCGGACGCGATGAATTGCAGGGCGCGATCGCAGCTCACGCGCACATTCTCCTGATGGAACCGCACATTCCCTATCAACTCCCGGGCATCCTGTCCATCGATGATTTTTCCTTCAAGATTGTCTGCGTTCTCAAGAATGATGACCCTGCCGGGTTGGCAAATAGCCACGCCGTGCATCCAGGCAATCGCTGCACCCCATACTAACAGTTTCCCAAGACCTGCGAGCGTCATCACCCTATTCCTTGGTCACGGCCTGACCGGTCACTCTGAAGATCTTGTAGTTCTTCAAGCCCTGGTCGGAAATCATCCCATGTCCCATGATATGCTCTGTGGGCGACTCAATATCAACGAATGCATCCGTTCTGATTTTACGAGTGGCGTTGTCCCAGAACAGGCTGTCAGTCCGCAAGACTGTTCCACTGTCCGAGATTACCACAACGTTTTCGTGCGCCTCGAAATCCTGCGTCCGGTCGTTCACTCTGCCACGCCGAGCCGTGAGCACCGAGGTATGTTCCTCCATCTCGTTGTAGAAATCCACGTGCAGACTATCAGACAGGAGTGTGGAGTGTGAATTGTTGAGTTCTGTATGAAGCAATATGGCCTGCCCAGAGAACAGCCTTGATTTTAGCGGAGTCGGTGAACGTCACCGTGCTGTTCCAACTTTCCTGCGATGGAATCTCTGTCGGATTGATTGCAACAACAGCGGGTTTGATCTTCTCTTCACACCCCCCGGCCAGAATACCTGCAATGAGGACAAGGAGGAATCGCCTCATGACGTCTCGTCACTTCCCAGGCCAGCCTTCACCAGGTCATGCAAATGAATGACTCCCGCCGGTTTGTTGTCCTCGTCCACCACAACAATCTGCGTGATGTTATATGCTTCCATTTCTTGAAGAGCGAGGGCAGCGAGAGTCCCCCGACGGATGGTTTTTGGGTGAGGTGTCATCGCTGCGTCAGCGGTAATGCTTGCGATATCGACCCCTTTTTGCAGGAGCCGCCGCAAGTCGCCATCGGTCAAGATGCCATCAAGTGTGCCGTCCTCGCGAACGACACATGTACAGCCGAGGCGTTTTGACGTCATTTCTATAATTGCATCGCGGAGGTGGACATTCCCGCGCACGCTGGGGACGGCATCGCCGGCGGCCATCATTTCATCCACCTTCAGCAATAATCGCTTGCCCAAGGTGCCCCCGGGATGATAAAACGCAAAGTCTTCCTTCCTGAACTTTCTCCGTTCGAGAAGGGCCACAGCAAGTGCGTCACCGAGGACGAGCGCCACCGTTGTTGAGGACGTCGGGGCAAGATCATGCGGACAGGCTTCTTCCTGCACGGATGCGTCGAGGACTAGCGTCGATTCAAGCGCGAGCTTCGACCGCATGCGTCCCACCAGCGAAATAATTGGAATGTCGATTCGCTTGAAGAGGGGGAGTAGACTGTTGAGCTCTGGTGTGTCCCCACTTTTGGAGATACAGACCACGACGTCATCACTTCGCACCATACCCAGATCGCCATGGACGGCGTCGGAGGGATGGAGAAACATGGAGGGCGTCCCCGTCGAGTTCAGTGTGGCAACGATCTTCCGGGCTATGATACCGGACTTACCAACGCCTGTGATCACTACACGCCCCCTGCAATTGAGTATCAGATCAACTGCACGACCGAATGACTCACCGATCCGGCTTTCGAGACTGGCAACTGCACCTGCCTCGATCCGTACCACCTCCCGTCCTTTCGCGATGGTCTCATGCAAATCGTTCATGCTCGACGCCTTCGCAACAGTTGATGGAACCAGGCCTTCATACCTCGTTCCGCAACAACTGCTTCTTGAGCCACCAGCTCCACCTTGCGCATCAGTTTGTTGTACGCGACAAATGCGGCGCGCAGCTCGAAATCTGCATAGGTTGACAGGTTGTCAAAGAAAAGTCCTGGGACGAGTGCGATCTTCGGGTCACGAATGTTCTTGTGCAGCATCAGCTCGTTATAGAAGTTTGTGATCGGAATCAGCAGGTTCATCCCCGTCCGCCCATCGTGCACCCACAGCCTCCTATCTTTCCCTGCTATTGCGAGAACGAGGTCGCCGGTGATTGTCACTTCACGCACCGCTCCCCCCGTCGCGGGGGATGTATCGCCTGGTGCCCATGAAGAATACGTCCAGCGCCTTTTCTCTTCAAAGTGGTCGGGGACTTCCTCTCCAGTGGTGGAGACAATCTCGATGTCGATCTGCTTGCCGACATACTCCCGAACGGTAATGGGGAACATATCCCGTGTCGTTTCCACCATGCCGTAGGCAACCACGGGCGCAAGGGGCGAGGTGATGTCAGCAATGTCATTCGCAAACCCGAGCACCAGGTTCCCTTTCCCGCGGCGCCCTTGACTGAGCACAACAAGTCTCTTGAGGAGGTCGCGGTATTCCCGGTAGCCACTCCGATCGGCGGGAAGAACAAACTCCAGCAGGTCAAGCTCCTTTTGTCGGAGGGGACGCGGGTACCGGGACTGTGCCTCAGTGTCGGCCATGCAGAGGTATTCCGTTTGCATTATGGAATGCGATGCTTAAGGATAAATTCCATCAACTCACGGACCGCGCCATGACCGCCTGGTGATGGTGTAACGTAGTGGACCGCCTTCCTTACCTCCGGTCGCGCGTTCTTCGGTGCGGCGGAGAACCCGACGGCTTTGAGGAGAGGCAAATCAAACAGGTCATCACCAATGAATGCCATCTGCTCGGGCGCGAGCCCATGTCGTTTGGCCACTTCGGTCATTGCCGCGAGCTTGTCGGGAGAACCCTGGATCACTTCATCGGCATTCATCTCGCGGGCGCGGGTGTCGACCACGGGGGTGGACCGGCCGCTGATGATGCCAATCTTCAGCCCGTGCTCTCGTGCTCTCGCCACTCCGTACCCATCCTGCGCGTTGAAGCGTTTCATTTCCACTCCATCGGCCGAATAGTAGATCCCTCCATCCGTCAACACGCCGTCAACATCCAGCAACACCATCTTGATCTTCTTGATTCTCTTCGCCAGGTCTTTCCTCGTCGCCATCTAGAACCCTTTCACAAGTGCATCAAGAGCTGTTGCCTGCTTGAGCAACTCATCGAGGAGATCCAGGCGGAGCTGACTCGCCGCGTCACTCAGCGCCTGGGCAGGGTTGGGGTGCACCTCCACAAAGATCCCATCGCACCCTGTTGCCACTGCCGCACGGACAAGGGGCAGGATAAACTCGGGCTTTCCGCCGGTCTGGGCGGCGGCAACATTGCCACCTGGAAGCTGCA
>JAERML010000288.1 GCA_016844425.1 Bacteroidota bacterium | reverse complement strand
GGCTCGCCACGGTCGCTGCGACAGGAATGCCATGTTTTTTCGCGTAAGAGATCTCCTCCTCGCGCGACTTGAACTCCCACTCCCGTAGCGGCGCCAGTACCTTCAGATGAGGTGCGAGAGCACCAACTGACACTTCGAACCTGACCTGGTCGTTGCCTTTCCCCGTGCACCCATGCGCAACTGCATCCACTCCTTCCATGAGCCCAACATCCACGAGCAGTTTTGCGAGCAGCGGCCGACCGAGCGCTGTCGCCATCGGATAGGACTTCTCGTACAGCGCACTCGCTTTGAGAGCCGGAAAGACGTATCCCTCGACAAATTCCTCTGTGAGATCCTTAAGATACACTCTCGAGGCACCTGTTTTCTTCGCCTTTTCTTCAACACCCACGAGTTCCTTCCGCTGGCCAAGGTTTCCCGTCACGGTGATGATCTCGGCATTGTACTTCTCCATCAACCACTTGACCATCACTGATGTGTCAAGTCCCCCTGAATAGGCAACGGCAATTTTCATTCTCTTGTTATCTCCCTTCGATGAGTTTTTCCTTGAGGAATTGCAACACCTTCTGTGTCTTCCTTTGCGATGACGGAATCACCAGTAGCGTGTTGTCTCCGGCAACAGTTCCAATAATCTCCTTGCTTTGCTGGACATCAAGAAACTCCCCCACGATGTTTGCACATCCGGGAAGCGTCTTCACTACAATCAACGCCTCGTTGGCAGCGATGGACATCACCTGCGTGCCGACCAGCGGACCAAGCACCTGGACTTCCGCCTCCGGCTGCAACACATAACGGGCACCTTCAGCAGTTGCCACTCTCCCGACGCCAAGTTCCTTCAGATCACGCGAGAGCGTTGCTTGCGTCACCCTGAACTTCCGCTTCGCCAGCTCCGTCCGGAGCTCATCCTGGTTTGCGATGGGTTTTGCGGAAATCGCTTCCTTGATTGCATAGTGCCGCGCATGCTTTGTTACCATGGCATCCTCATTGCAGGGTCAAACGAACAGACCCTCCTGATGTTCCTGCATTGCAAGGGTGGACTTTTTCCGCTCGCCGAAGAGATAGGCAAGAATTCCCTTTTGCACATGGAGCCGATTCTGCGCTTGTGGTAGTACGATGGAGTGACTTCCCTCCAGCACGTCGGCGGTGATCTCTTCGCCACGGTGCGCCGGGAGGCAGTGCATCACCACACATTCCGGGCTGGCAATCCTTAACAGATCCGCATTGATCTGATATGGCGCGAAGGTCTTCAGTCGGGCAGCTCTCTCTTCTTCCTGTCCCATGCTCACCCACACATCCGTATACAAAACATCCGCTCCTTCGGCTGCTTCCCGTGGATCCCGCACGATATCGATCTGGCTGACACCCGCCGCGCGCGCCTGCGCAAGAATGGCAAGATCAGGTTCATAACCCTCAGGGCAGGCAAGGACGAACTGGAAGGGAATCTTCTCGGCCAGCTCGAGCCACGAATTGACCATATTGTTGCCGTCGCCGATAAATGCCACTTTGGTCGATTCGGAAAGCAAGTCCCTCTCCAGTAAGGTCAGCGCATCGGCCATTACTTGACACGGATGCAACAGATCGGTCAGGGCATTCACAACCGGAATGGTTGCGTGTGCGGCAAGTTCTTCCACGACGTCATGTGAGAACGTCCTTGCCACAATGAGATCGTTGTACTGAGAAAGCACTTCCGCAATGTCCCGGACAGATTCCCGTGAAGCAATGCCCATGTGTTGGTTGGAGAGGAACACTGACTGGCCTCCGAGCTGCAGAATCCCCACTTCGAACGAAACGTGCGTCCGGAGCGAAGGCTTCTCAAAAATGAATGCAGCGGTTTTGTCCCCGAGCGGACGAAACCCCGTCGGGCGTTCCTCCTTCATCCATCGTGACAACGCAAAAATGGACAGAAGCTCTTCTTTTGTGTAGGGAGAGAAGGAAACGAAATCCCTTTTCATGGTGCAGCCTCCAGTACCTTGTGCAGTGATGAGCGAACCAACTCTGTACCGACACCCTCGTTTGTGAAGATCTCAAGGAGCAATGAATGTTTTACCCGGCCATCGATCAGATGCACTTTTTGCACGCCCGCATCAAGTGCCTCGAACGCCGACCGGATCTTCGGGATCATGCCATCAGTAATGACCCCGGACTCAATCAACTGACGCGCATCCTCCTTGTAAATGCTGTGGACCAAACTCTCATTCACCAGAACTCCCTCCACGTCACTCAGGTAGACGAGCTTCTCAGCTTTCAAGGAAGCGGCAATGCTCGCTGCGGCAACGTCCGCGTTCACATTGTAGGATTGCCAGTCACTATCCACACCGATTGGCGCGATCACCGGCATTATGCCATTGTTGAGGAGGAGGTTCACGAAGGGAACATTCACGCCGACCACCTCACCCACGCGGCCGAGATCCTGACCAGATGGCGTTGATTTCCTGACTTTCAGCAAATCCGCATCAGTTCCGCAAAGCCCGACTGCTTCGCCATCGTGCTTGTTGATCCGGGCGACAATATCCTTGTTGGTCTTGCCGGCAAGAACCATCTGCACGACATCCATTGTGGCGTCGTCGGTATATCGTTGACCGTCCACAAATTTGGTCTCGATTCCCAGTTTCCCCGCCATCTCCGTCACTTCTTTACCGCCACCATGCACAATCACGATCTTGATACCGATCTTTTTCAGGATGGCAACATCCTGCGCGAAGGTTTCCC
>JAERML010000287.1 GCA_016844425.1 Bacteroidota bacterium | reverse complement strand
CCACTGAGTGAATCCGTTGGGGTGCCCCTTTAGCAGGAACCAGATCATGGGTGGCAATTTTCATCTTCACACTTCCGAACACTACGAGTGCGATCTTCCCGTTGGGGATAGGTTCTCGATTTCACCGGGCTCTACTCCACCCTTTAGCTTCACGAGTGCCCCTGCCGTGAAAAGCGGCCTGTCAATCTCTTCCGCCTCTACGCTGACCTCTTTCTCTTTCAGGCGGATTTCCTCCTTGAATCGTGTAACTTCTCCCTTTTGTTCTTTAACAACCTCTCGTCCCGCAGATTTTTCCTTGATCTCCCGAACACTTCGTTCAATCAGTGCATTAGCCTGCTCTACGATCCCTCTTGCCTCTTCAATGGCCTGCCGTTTCAGTTCTCGAAGCTCTTTTGCCTGGGCTGCAATTTTTGATTCATATTGCCTCACCAGCGTGTCGGCGCGCAATTTTTCCTCGGCCAGTTGTTCCAGGTCTCGACGATATTTTTGTGTGACACGTTCGAGTTCCGCAAGAAGCCCTTCCAATTGTGTTTGCTGATGACCAAGCCTTGAACGGGCATCATGCAGAAAATCATCATCAAAACCTATCCGTCCGGCCATTTCGAGAGCGTAGCTGCTTCCCGGGATACCAGGTTTGAAGCGATATGTCGGCGTCAAGGTGGATTGATCGAACTCCATCGCGCCATTCTCCACTCCCGGGGTGTCGTGAGCAAAGACCTTCAGCGTCCCATGATGGGTTGTGGCTACGGTGAACGCTTCTTTCTTGGTGAGCAGTGCTAGCGTGGACGCAGCAATGGCACTCCCTTCCGCAGGGTCCGTCCCTGATCCGATCTCATCGATCAGTACCAGACTGTCTTGATCTGCACCTTCTGCGATGGCTTTGAGATTGGAAAGGTGTGAACTGAATGTACTGAGGTCATTCTCAATAGACTGTTCATCACCAATATCGACAGACATCTTCTTGAAGATCCGTACAACCGAAAGATCTGATGCGGGAATGTGGAGACCCGCTTGTACCATGAGCACCAGGAGACCAACACACTTCATGGTCACACTTTTTCCACCTGCGTTGGGACCGCTGATCAGGAGTGTCGTAAATTGTGCGCCAAGTTCCAGATCAAGTGGTACCGTTTCCTTGTATCCATGTTTGATCATAAGAAGCGGGTGTCGCGCCTGTATGAGCTTGATGGGTCCGGATGCATTCACCACTGGCTGCACACCGAGAATCTCTATTGAGTACTTGGCCTTTGCGCGGAGCAGATCAAGCCGGGCCAGAATGGAGAGGTTGGCAAGAAGCTTCTCGCGAGAATCACCTACTTGAGCCGCGAGCGCTTTCAGGATTCGCTCCACTTCACGCTGTTCCTGAAACTGCAAGCTGCGGATATCGTTGTTCAACTCCAGTGACTCGGTCGGCTCTATGAACACCGTCGCACCGCTTGAAGAAGCGCTGTGAATAAACCCGTGCACACGATTCTTGTGCTCAGCCTTCACGGGAATCACCATGCGACCTTCACGCGTGGTGATGATCTCCTCCTGACTGAACCCGAGCTCGGAGACACCTTTGAGGATGCTCTCCAGCTTTTTCCTCACCTGATCATACTTCTCGATAATCGCTCTGCGGATGCTCTGTAACTCGCGCGACGCGCTCGCCTTCACCGCACCGGATTCATCAATTGCCTGTTCGATGTTGTATTCAAGGACCTTGTCCACGTGAAGTGGTTCGGCAAGCTCCCAGAGAAGGATGCTCTTTTCCTTTCGCTTGGAAAGAAAGCTACGAGCAATGCGTGCGGCACGAAGAGTGGCTCCGATTTGCAAGAGATCCCGTGGCTGGAGCAATGCGCCTTCGACGGCGGTTTTCTGCACGACCTGGCGGACAGGATGAATTCCGTCCAGCGGAAACTCCCCCTCTTCCTCCAGAACGAGCTTCAACTCACTCACCAAGGAGAGCTCGGAGGTAATTTCCGAGACAGATGTAGAAATGGGGAGTGAAGCGATCAGTTCCCTCCCAGGTTCGGAAGCGGCATACCGTTGCACGCATCGCAGCACTGTATCGAATTCAAGCTTCTTGCGTGCGTGGTCGAACAAACTCATAGGGTTTTGCCGGCCTCCGATGCCTGTTCAAAAATGTCAGCATCCTTGAAGGTTCTTGACAACTCTTCGCGGAAGCCCGACGCTCCGGGGAGATACGACTTCATCATATCAAAGGTCTTTGGTAGGAAGTTTGCCAGCGGCCGGTACAAGAGTGAGCTGTCACGTGTATCGGTCCCCGGCGTATCCAGCACCCTCAGCATGATGATGAGCAGGCTGGTTATCATCGCTCCTTCAAATGCACCGAGGACCATCCCAAGGATTTGACTGGTTGATTTTGCGATTTCGCTCGGGCTGAATTTTCTGTAGAGAAGAATCGCTCCCGCCATCAGGGCTCCTACGACAGTCATGAACCCGAGCACGTGGGAAACGGCCTCGGACGAGAAGAAGACCGAGTGATAGACACCACCGACAAATGTCATGAGGTACGTTGCCGCCACTATTGAGCCGGTGAGTGCAAGGATATTGAATATTTTTTTTGTGAGCCCCCCGCGAAAACCAAGACCCTCGGAAACCAAGAAAGATACCCACACCGAGGGCCCCGAAAAGAAGCAGATCGATAAAATGGAACTTCATGGACTATGCTCCTAACCGCTTTTTTACAAGCTCTTGAATCGCCTTGCCATCTGCCTTCCCCTTGAGCTGCTTCATCACAAGGGGCATCACCTTCCCAAAGTCTGCCGGACCAAGAGCACCTGTCTGGCTGACGATCCCTTCGATTGTCTGGACGATCTCCCCTTCCGATAATTGCTTCGGTAGGTACTCCTGAATTATAGCCAGCTCCTTCCCCTCTTGCTCAACCAGTTCCGGCCGTCCACCCTTTTCGAATTGCTCCATCGATTCCTTTCGCTTTTTTGCTGCACTCATGAGCACAGCAACCTCGTCGTCCGGCGATACCACCTTTCCAGTACCTCGCTTTTCAATCTCTCGCTCCATAAGAGCGGCGCGTAGCGTGCGCAGCGTCTCCAATCGAGTCTTGTCGCCGCTCTTCATTGCGGTCTTGAGGTCGTCAACGATCTTTTCCTTAAGTGACATTGCTAAGTTCTCCATCAAATGAAAAAGGCAGGATCTCCATGTCCCGCCTTGACGCTTTTATACGCTGCGTTGGATGTGTAGCGAACGATGCGTGTGAGAGGCTCGAAGGTTGATATGTCGATTCCGATACAAAATTAGAGTTTTTTGCTATTAAAGTCAACGAAGCAGTGATCAGACTCCGCCATAAATCTTGACAACATTTCCACTGATCGATCGAGCCTCATTACTGCAGAGATAGGCAACAAGGCTGGCAACCTCGTTGGGGGTCACCCATTTGCTGATGTCTGCATCCGGCATGGATTTCTTGTTTGCCTCCGTGAGGAGGATACTCGGCGCGATAACATTTGCTGTAATGCCCGTCCCTTTAACTTCCGCCGCTATTGTTTCCGTAAGCGTAATGACGCCCCTTTTCGAGATGGCATACGGCCCTTTCTTGGGAGAAGGAGTGATCGCCGGCATAGAGGCAACCGTCACGATCCGGCCGCTTGTCTGGTGCCTCATTACGGCAAGGACGCTCCGGCAAATGAGAAATGTCGTCCGCAAGTTTATCGTCAGCATCCCCTCAAACTCCTCGATATCGACATCTTCCGTCAGGTTTCCTCCGGCGTATCCCCCCGCCGCAGCAATCAGAAAATCGATCTTGCCAAATTTCTCGGCGACATCCTTTGTAAACGCACTTACCTGGGCATCCTGTGCAAGGTCAACTTTCGCAGCATAGAATCGGGAGGGAGTTGAGGATATCTTCTGAGGAACCGAAGAGAGCGAGGATGAACTGTGATAAGGAATCGCAATCGAAGATCCTTCATCAAACAATCGTTCAACAATTGCTTTCCCAAGAATTCCGGTTCCGCCAGTTACAATAGCTGTCTTGCCGTTGAATGTCATCAAGTTGTAAGGTGGTAAGAGAACAAACGTGTGCACAATATATCCATGCATGGGGCGAAAATCAAGAACAAGATGGCAATGATGAATCTGTTGCATTTTCATCTCGGAGGAGGTACATTTCAGCAGCATTTCCGATGAAGACCACCGATGATCACACGTATGAGACCGGCAAGCTTCTTTTTAGCAATGGTCCTTGACCTATCGTTCAATCCATGTGCAGAGGCAGGCGATGTGCCTCGTGTCGGAACCTCTGCACCGGACTTCACACACCCCTTTGCAACAAAGGACACCATCAACCACACAGGCCTGAAGCTTTCCGAAATAATCGGGAAGGATATTATCATCCTCGCCTTTTACCCGGCCGATTGGAGTGGTGGATGCACGAA
>JAERML010000286.1 GCA_016844425.1 Bacteroidota bacterium | reverse complement strand
GATGGATATGCAAGGTGTGACACGCGGGTTCTCCATCGGGGAGGGTGTTGTGAGGGCATTCCAGGCGGGAGCGGACATTGTGTTGATGCCGGCCGATGTGCAGATCGCGGTCAACGCGCTTCTTGGAGCGGTGAAAAGCGGCGAGATCTCCGAAGAACGGCTGACTGCTTCCGTCCGGAAAGTGCTGGACGTGAAAGAGAAGCTAGGTCTTCACAAAAACAGGTATGTCGAGATCGAGTCCATCGCGGACCAGGTTGCATCGCGTGAGCATCAGAAGCTCGCCCGCACGGTTGCCCGCGACGCCATCACAGTTCTTTCTAATGATAATGCAACCCTCCCGATCAGACAGGATGCCCGGAGGAGGATCGTTTCCGTTGTCATCAACGATACGGAGGACAATTTCACCGTTATCAACCGCTCTTCCAATCCATGGCCGATGGAGCCTGCCGGGGCGTATTTCCATTCCCAGTTTCGCAATCGATATGGCTCTCTTCAGGCATTCCGGGTTAGTCCTTCTACAAACCAACTCGATTTTGATTCCATACTTGCAGCCGTTGGCAGAGCAGATATGGTGGTCTTGCCCCTGTACGTCAAGGTCCGGACCTCGTCGGGGAGAATAGGACTTCCGTCCAACATGGACGGCTTTCTCCAGAAGCTTCAGGCACTAAGGAAATCGATGGTGGTCGTTTCGTTTGGAAATCCGTACATGCTCGGAGCGTTCCCCGCCGCACAGGCACTTGTGTCTGCGTACGCTGATGCAGAGGTGCTGGTCGATGCGACGGTGGAGGCACTCTTCGGGGAGATTCCGGTTCGTGGCAAACTTCCGGTCACTATTTCCGAGAGATTCACCTTTGGCTCCGGGTTGGAGCTGAATCAGACAAGTCTCCGCGTTGAGGAACCCGCAGTCGCTGGATTTGAGGAAGCAAGGCTTGCTGCTATCGACGAACTGATGACGGCGGCGATCCGCGACTCGGCATTTCCTGCTGCACAAGTAGCCATTGTGAAAGACAATCTGATTGTCTACAACAAGTCGTTCGGGACGTACACCTACGATCGGCATTCTCGCGAGATCAGCCCTCGGAGCATGTTCGATCTTGCGTCGCTGACGAAGGTAATCGCAACGACCTCTGCCATGATGAAGCTTGTGGACCAGCGGAGGCTCAGTCTCGATGACCCGGTGGGAAAATACCTCCCTCAATTTGCAGCCGGCCCGAAAGCGGCCATCACCATTCGCCATCTGTTGACTCATACGAGCGGTCTCGCTCCATTCCTGAAGCTGTACGATGTGGTCAGCACACCGGAAGCCGTGCTCGATACAATTTACGCCAGCAGGTTGGTCGCGATGCCTGGTGACACGATGATTTACAGCGACCTCGGGATGATCATAGAGGCCAAGGTGGTGGAAAAGATAACGGGCATGCCCCTTGATGTCTTCGTACGACAAGAGTTCTTCGAGCCGCTCGGGCTGCGACAAACGATGTTCAATCCGCCGCAATCGCTCTGGCGAGAGGTGGCTCCGACGGAGATGGATACAGTCTGGCGGATGCGCCTTGTACAGGGGACGGTTCACGACGAACGATCGGCGCTGCTTGGTGGTGTGGCGGGACATGCGGGACTCTTCTCCACGGCGTCAGACCTCGCCATCTTCATGCAGATGCTAATGAATGGCGGCACCTATGGTGGCACACGATATTTGAGCGACACCACGATTTCACTCTTTACTCGCCGGCAAGGAACAACGAGCACGCGCGCGCTGGGTTGGGACACCAAGTCGGCAACGGGCTCATCGGCGGGAAATTTCTTTTCGGCTTCTTCATTTGGGCATACAGGGTTCACGGGCACCTCCATCTGGCTTGACCCGGACCGGAAGCTGTGCGTTATCTTTCTGACAAACCGCGTCTATCCAACACGGGCAAATTTGAAGATCTTCAGGATTCGGCCGATGCTGCATGATGCGGTTATCCGGGCACTCAAAGGAGACAACGGACAGAAATCAACTTCTCGATAACTCTTGCATGCATCGCATTCAAAGTAGGAATGTCAGTACTGTATTCCGCTGCTCGTTCCTCTGACACATTTACATAAGGAGTGACTATGGCAATCCCAAAATTCAATAACGAACCCCTGACCGATTGGTCGAGGCCGGCGAATCGGAAGAAACAGGAAGCAGCTCTCGCCAAAGTACGGTCGGAATTTGGCAAGGAGTACCCGATCGTCATCGGTGGCGAGAGGATCATCACCGGACAGAAACTCAACTCCCACAATCCCTCCAAGTCAACGGAAGTTGTCGGTGTCTTCCAGAAGGGGGATGCTGCGCTGGCAAACAAGGCAATGGATGTTGCGTTGGCAACCTTTGAGAAATGGAAGAACGTTCCGGCAAGGAAGCGGGCGGAGTACCTCATCAAAGCTGCGAAACTGATGAAGAAGAGACGTTTTGAGTTGAACGCTGTGATGATCTATGAAGTTGGCAAGACATGGCACGAGGCTGACGCGGATACGGCCGAGGCAATTGACTTCCTTGAGTTCTACGGGCGCGAGATGTTGCGCTATGGCGTTGACCATCCCGTTGTGAAGAACCCCGGTGAGAAAGGGAAACTCGTCTATCTTCCACTGGGGGTGGGTGTGGTGATTCCACCCTGGAACTTTGCACTTGCGATCCTGACCGGCATGACCTCCGCGGCAATCGTCACGGGGAATACTGTGGTCCTCA
>JAERML010000072.1 GCA_016844425.1 Bacteroidota bacterium | reverse complement strand
TCGATCTCTGGGTGAGCCGATGAGGGGACGTCCGGTTCTACAGAAACGCCGAGGAACCGGCAGACTTCGCCGTACACCATGCGAAGAGCATTGAGCTTTCCATCAAGGGAGTACCCTGCTATGTGAGCGGTCCCGAGCATCACGTTATTTAGGAGTGTGAGATCGATCCCGGGCTCATCCTCCCACACATCGAGGATTGCGGTCGACAGTTGCTTTGATGCAAGCACCGCTCGCAGTGCATTGGTCTCTACCACAGCACCACGCGAAGTGTTGATGAGGACGCTCCCCCGTTTCATCCTGCAGAGGCGGGTTTCATCAAACAAATGATACGTCGCGTCAGAGCCGGACCGGGCGAGGGGCACGTGAAGGGTGAGAACGCCCGCGCCCATAAGTTCATCGAGCGGAAGGAAGGCCGGATCCCCGGTCTTGCGCGCAAGCGGGGGATCGTTCAGAATCACATTCATCCCGAGTGCCCGGGCAACGCGCACAACACGGCTCCCTACATTGCCCACCCCCACAACTCCTATCGTCTTTCCGTTCAGGGCTTCGCCGGTCCTTTTTGACCAGACCAACAATGCTGTAATATACTCCGCCACCGAGTTGGCGTTGCTCCAGGGTGCGCTGGCAAACCCGATCCCGTTCGCAGCGAGATACTCAAGATCCACGTGATCCGTACCAATGGTAACGGTCCCAACAAAGCGGACGCGACTTCCATCCAACAACCCGCGGTCAACCCTTGTTTCTGAGCGTACGACAAGGACGTCCGCATTCCGGACGGATTCACGTGTCACTTCGTGGGTGTCCAGTGCAATCACCTTTCCGAGTCGGGAGAACGTCTCGACGACCGCGGGAGTGTTTCTGTTGACAACAATTAATGTTCCGTTGGACATATTGAGTAAGGTGGGGATTGACACCTCCGCCGTTTTGAAAACAGTTAGCGGAAGTGTGAACAGGTGATACTAACGCGGCTGCAAGTTGTGTGCCCCCAACCGGATTCGAACCGGTGTTACAGGCTTGAAAAGCCCGTGTCCTAGGCCTCTAGACGATGGGGGCGTGTTTCAGGAATGCGAATTTCGTATTGGCGATTGCGGATTGTACTTAATTCCCATTTCGAAATCCGCAATCCGAAATTTGTTGTGACCCCGCCGCGACTTGAACGCGGAACCTACAGCTTAGAAGGCTGTTGCTCTATCCAATTGAGCTACGGGGCCGGATTTCGTCGGTCTCAACGAAGCCCGCTCGCAGGTACAAGAGTTCAGAGTGAGCTACGGTCGTTGCCCTGCGTACATCGGAGGGAAAACAGCAGTCGGGGCGACAGGATTCGAACCTGCGACTTCTTGGTCCCAAACCAAGCGCTCTAGCCGGGCTGAGCTACGCCCCGATAACTACGCACTTAAGATACGAAACTTTGCACCCTCAGGCAATATCTCTTCGACCTCCCATCCATGTGCGACAGGGCACAGAAATCTTCCCCAGGAACCCTATCTTGGAACCACACATCGTTACCTCATCCGCACGGATTCTGGCAGAAGCAGATTTATTCACCATTGAAGGGAATGAAATCATGAAGGAAGCAACTCATGATGATGCAGTATCTATCGCCCGGTTTCTCAACGTCAATAAGGACACTGTCTGGGAGATTATCAAAGGGATGAAATACTCGACCTACTCCGAGCTTGCGATGGCTGTCCACAAGGCATTTTCCAAGGGATTCGTCAAGTCCAGCGTTGATTGAGTTTCAAAGCATCAGTCGCGCGCAACAGTGACAACCCGACTGCGCCGGCTGATGCTGCTCCAGCACCCGCTTCTCTTGCCTCTCTTCTATCCCAATGCGTACTTTCTCTTGAGTTAACGCACTCCTGAACTGAAACCATCAGTGCCGTCCCTCCATGGTTCGCTAGTCCAGTCCGCATCTCAAAGCGTTCCTTGCACTGCTCCTCGCTGTTCTCGCGTTCGTCGTATATCGGAACAGCGACCTCCGCACTATGGGGTGGGCAGACTACAAAGCTCTCGGTGAGAACCCTTCGACCGCCTTCATCATGATGGTGCGATGGATGTGCATGGACGTTCACCATCCCTGCCTCGGGTTTCTACTTCATTGTCCCTCTTTTGTATCTCCCGCCGACTGCAACTGTGATTGTCACGGCGGGCAGCACACTGGGTGCGCTCATCGGATACATCGCGAGCCGCACCATCACGGGATCATGAATTGAGAAGTTCAAGAGACACAGAGTTACGAGATTTCTTGAAACCCATTCCGACTTCGCTGCCCTTCCCGCAATCCGTGTTGTTCCCAGCTCACCTCATGGATTCATCAACTATGGAGCTGCATGCTGCACTTGGCGCAACATCACTCACCGATGCGGTTGGATGGAAATCGATGGGGACACTTTTTGGTGTGGCGCTGCTTATGTTGGGCGGCAGGTACGTTCAGAGAAGGTTTCGCGGAAGAGCCACCATCCATGTCCATTCCGGATGGAGGTTGATGAAACTTAGGTCATGGGAAGGTGAATCGCTTCTGGTTAAAGGATTTCCCTAATCCTTTCTGCAGGGCGCGCAAGAATCGCCTTGTTCCCTTTCTCGACAATCGGTCGCTGAAGAAGGTCGGGATACTCAACAAGAAGATCGAGCAGTGCCTCCTCGGACAATTCCCTGTCCGCAAGTCTGAGCTTTCTGTAGATGGGTTCTTTGGTTCGAAGCAGGTTTCTCGCGGAGACCTTCATCTTCGCCATCAGCTCCTTGAGTTTCTTTCTGGGGATCGGATCGATATAGTAGTTGACGGTATCATAATCGACACCGGCCTCCTTCAGAATGGTCATTGTTTGCCGACATGTGGTGCACGTCGGCTTCTGATAGATGGTGATTTTGGCCATCGTCGAGACCACTAGTTATTTTCCATACCGCGCTGTCGCCCCGATTCCCCACCTAGAAACACGAGTAGAAAGTTCATGCGGATCATTTTAGCAATCACCACTGCCAAATGCAACGGTTGCTCATTGTTTCTCATTTCTGTACCTTTCGACCACCATGCACGCACAGCCATTGAATATCCTACAGACCTGTTTTTCCCATTCGTGGGGAGGACTTGAGATCCAGGCCTTGGAGGTAACCAAACAGCTTTCGAACAGCGGACACGCCGTTTGTCTGGCATGTTGTAGCACGAGCAGGCTGGCACTCGAGGCGGAGAAGAACGATCTTGCTATTCTTCCTCTCGACGTCACCGGCTATGTGCACCCGCGCATTGTCTGGCAACTCGGCCGAATCATCGCACGTCACCGTATCGATATCATTCACTGCCAGCTTTCCAAGGACATTGCAACGGTTGTACCCGCTCTCACGCTCTTCCGCCGACGGATTCCCCTCCTTCTCTCAAAGCGTGTCGGATCGTATATCAGCAAGAAGGATATGTTCCATCGCTTCACATATAACAGAGTGGACAGGGTCCTCGCAATCTCGGAGGTCATCCACAAGAACGTTCTCGACACCACCCCGATAACACCGGATCGTGTCCTGACGCTCCACGACGCGATTGATACGAACGTCTTCTCACTTCAACAGGCTGATCGGCAGAAGGTGCGGAACGAACTCGGGTTGAGCAATGACATCGTTCTCATCGGTTTCGTTGGAAGATTTTCCCCGGGGAAGGGACACGAGGAGTTGTTGGAAGCTGCACGCATCATTTCGCAGAAGGACGAGAATGTTCATTTCCTTATTGTCGGAGAGGCCAGCCATGGGGAACAACGGTACGAACAGAAAATCATGTCGCTCAGCCGTTCACTAGGCATTGAGAAGACTGTAACGTTCGCCGGATTCCGGGAGGACATTCCGGACGTGATGGCGGCCTTCGATATATTTGCTTTTCCTTCGCATGCGGAATCGTTCGGGGTAGTGCTGATCGAAGCAATGGCGATGGAACGTCCGGTGGTATCAACGAATTGTGATGGTGTGCTGGATATTGTGGTGGATGGCGAGACTGGACTCTATGTACAGCCACGACGTGCTGATGAACTCGCCGTGGCCTTGATGCAACTTATCGCAGACCCTCTCCTGCGAGACCAGATGGGTAAGGCGGGGAGAAAACGGGTGGAGGATTTGTTCGATCAGCGGAAACAGATCAGCACACTGGAAGACATTTACGAAGAGCTGCTTTCCACCAAATAACGCCGGGCGCTTCATCACCGCACCCAAACAATGGTCATCCCCTGGTTGCCGGCATTGAGATCGTGGTCTGCTAGTTGGCCAACATCCCCCCTCATTTCCTGAACGACCTCATTATACACATTGTATTCTTCTCCCTCAATAACCCTGAGGAACTTGCCTTTGTTCAGGAAAAGCCAATTGCGGACGGTCTCCTTTGTGGTGCCTCCCTTGCCTGTGCTGCCGTAACCGTGGATGATCTTAAGGACCCGTAGAGATGAAGAGTTCCGGACCTCGTTCCACGCTTGCAGAAGGTCTTCTTCCACTTCACCCGGCCGGCGTGGTGGATGCGCGACATCAATGGTTAGGAGCAACACGTCTTGAGGGTTCTTGCTCATCTTCCGGCCTCCCGGTTCAATTCACCTTTATCCCTTGAACCTCTTCAACCTCAGCGAATTACTCACCACACTCACTGAACTAAACGCCATCGCCGCGGCGGCAATCATCGGGTTAAGCATGCCGAGCGCGGCAAGCGGAATGCCGATGACATTGTAGATGAAAGCCCAGAAGAGGTTTTGCTTGATCGTGGCAAGAATGCGGGACGAGAGTCGGATCGCGCGGGGAACACCGTTGAGGTCTCCGTTCATCAGTGTAACCCCCGCAGTTTCCATGGCGATGTCCGTCCCTGTTCCCATGGCAATCCCAATATCCGCTTGTGCAAGGGACGGCGCATCGTTGATCCCGTCTCCCACCATGGCTACCACCTTCCCTTCAGCCTGGAGCACCTTGATGTGATCCGCTTTCTCCTGTGGCAGGACGCCTGCAATAACCCGGTCAACACCGGCCTCCGCGGCAATTGCGCGGGCAGTCTGCTCGTTATCGCCTGTCAGCATGACGGTCTCGATCCCCATCTTGTGCAGTACCCGGATCGCCTCGGCCGATGTCGGCTTGATTGTGTCAGCGATACCTACCACACCCGCCGCCTTCCCAGCAATGGCAACAATGATCGAAGTCTTCCCCTCTGATGCAAGCTGTGCGGCGGCAGCCTCCACCCCTTCAACTTCAACAGAATACTCCCTCATCAACTGCAGGGTGCCCGCAACGACGGGGACGCCATCTACAATCCCGGCCACACCAAGGCCCGGCAGTGATTGGAACGCTTCCACATCGGAGAGGCGAACACCCTCATTCTGCGCATATCTCACGATAGCTTCGCCCAGCGGATGTTCCGACCGTTTCTCGATGGACGCCGCCCGCTCGATCACGGTTGCCGCATCGTACCCGTTGAACGGAACCACGTCCGTGACTACCGGCTTTCCTTCGGTGATTGTTCCGGTCTTGTCGAAGACGACGGTGGTGATGGTGTGCGTGCGTTCAAGGCTCTCTGCATCCTTGATGAGAAGCCCGAAACGTGCGCCCGTCCCTGTCCCGACCATGATCGCGGTGGGCGTGGCAAGTCCCAAGGCGCACGGGCAGGCGATGATAAGCACGGCGATGAACTTGACCAGGGCGCTCGTGAATGCGACGTCGCCGACGAAGAACCAGAGCACAAATGTCAGCCCCGCGATGCCAATCACCACAGGCACAAACACCGACGCAACCTTGTCGGCCAGGCTCTGGATCGGCGCCTTCGACCCTTGCGCGTCTTCGACGAGACGCACAATGCGGGCAAGCATTGTGGCCTTGCCAACTGCCGCCGCACGGAACTCGATACTTCCATTCTTGTTAATAGTTCCCCCAATGACGCGGTCACCTTCTTTCCTTTCAACTGGCAGGCTCTCGCCTGTAACCATGGATTCATCGATAATCGTGAATCCTTTGGTGATGAAGCCGTCTACGGGGATGCGCTCACCGGGCCGCACAATGAGAACGTCTCCCACTGCAACGTCCTCGATGGCGACATCCCGTTCCTCGCCGTTCCGGAGAATCCGCGCAGTTGCCGGCTGGAGTCCGAGCAGCTTCTTGATGGCATCGGAAGCGCGGTTCTTGGCCCGCGTTTCCAGCAGCCTTCCAAGGAGAATGAGCGTAATGATGGTTGCTGACGTGTCGAAGTAGACATCTGCCTCGTGGCTGTGCCCGCCCGGCCAAGCCGTTCGGACGGGCAACCCCATCATGTCCGGAAAGAGAACCACGAGCGTACTGTACACAAACGCAACCCCTGTTCCTACTGCCACAAGCGTGTTCATGTCAGCCGTCAGATGCCGGGCTGTTGCCCAGAAGCCCTTGAAGAACCTCCGCCCGGAGATGAACATCACCGGAGTGGTCAACAGCATCAGCAATTTGTTCGTGGCGTCCATGGAAAGGGGCGACTGTTCCATGTACCAGCTACTCATGCTCAACATCCCGAGCACCATGATGGGCACGGTGAGCACCGCGCTGAAGACCAGCTCGTTCCGCAATTGCCGGTATGCACCATCCTTGTTCACAGACTCATCCCCCGCCCTTGCAGACGCGGCTCCCGGAATTTTGAGCGTGTAACCTGAATCCGCAACAGCGGCCTGAAGCCGATCGATGCTCACCCGCGAAGGGTCAAACGAGATCTTCACTTTTTCGCTCGCGAGGTTCACAGCCGCGTCCGCAACACCCTCCACCTTCTTGAGAGCTTTCTCCACACGGAGCACGCAACTCGCGCAGGTCATTCCTTCAACGGGCAATGTCAATGTCTTTGTCTCGTCCATCGTCAATCCCAGGGACTATTGGCCAACAAGTGTGTAGCCTGCTTCTTCCACCGCACGTGCAATATCCTGTCTCTTCACCTGCAATTCATCGTACTGTACCCGCGCCTTCCCGATCTGCACATCTTCCACC
>JAERML010000071.1 GCA_016844425.1 Bacteroidota bacterium | reverse complement strand
CTTGTGGTCGATACCGATGCCACCACGGCAAAAGTCGTTCAGGCGACATCAGGTGTCCGGTGCGTAACGCTTGCAGGCGAACTAGGCACTGGCGTTGGCATCACCAGAGGCGGGAGCCGCCGACATGACGAAGGCGGGATGATTGGCAAGCAGGCGCAAATCGAGGATATCCACCGTTCCATCTCGACGCTCCAGGAGGAGCTTACTGCCCTCCGGACCAGCAAGGAGCAACTCCTTTCAGACCACGACGTTATTGACCTCAAGTCTCTTGCTGAAGTAGTGAAGGGGATCGAAAAGGAGATGAACGGCGTCGAGATGCGGATTGCGCAACTCGAATTCGAGAAGAAGCGGGCTGGCGACATCATCGCCAGAAACCAAGAAGAAATTGCAGGGATTTCCGCCGAAACGGCGGCTCTCACTGAAGAGATCGATGCGGAAGCGCCGGAGTTGGAACGCTTCTCGCTGGAGAAAACTGATGTCGAGCATAGCGTTGGCGCGGTGAGTGCGGAGCTTGCCTCGATCGAGAGTGAGTGGGCCGAACGATCGAAAGAGGTGAATGATTGTCGCATTCACCTGGTGACTGTAAAGGGAGAGCACGAGAACGCCCTGAACGACCTGCGACGCGCAGAGGAAGCGATCACCGACATCATTACAACGCTGAAGCGGCGTGACGTGGACATCCGCCGGAGCCAGGAGGATATTGCCTTCGCCAACGCATCAGTGGAGGAGAACACCCGCGTCGTTGTCATGCTGGGTGAAACGATGGCCCAGCTCGAAGAACGCAAGACGGCAGTTGAGCAGGAAGCCACTCATGTCCGCGGAGAGATGCACCGGATCGAGCTAAAGATTAAAGACGAACGGCGCAGTCATGACGACTCCATGCAAGCCGTACACGATCTGGATGTGAAGATCACCGAGTTGAAAGGAAAAACGGAGCATATCCTCGCCCGCGCGCAGGAAGAATATGAGATCGCCCTCGTGCTGAAGTCGTATGCCGAGGGAGAGTTCGTTGATTTCGCGGCGCTGCGGGATGAAATCCAGGGGCTCCGCGATAAATTGAAAACCCTCGGCAACATCAACTTTGCGGCGTTCGAAGAATACACGACGGAAAAGCAGCGCTACGAATTCCTCTCCTCGCAGCGGACGGATCTTCTTGAGGCCGAGAAGACTCTTATCGCGACAATCGAAGAAATCAATTCCACCGCACAACGAAAGTTTCTGGACACCTTTGCATTGATTCGCACGAACTTCATCGAGACGTTCAAGAGCCTCTTTGACCCCGGCGACGAATGCGACCTGAAATTGGAGGAAGGTGTCGATCCGCTCGAGGCGGGTATTGATATCGTTGCCAAGCCGCGCGGCAAACGGCCCACGTCTATCCACCTTCTCTCCGGGGGTGAGAAGACGCTCACCGCCACGGCGCTTTTGTTTGCCATCTATCTCGTCAAGCCGAGTCCCTTCTGTATCCTGGACGAGGTGGACGCGCCACTGGATGACGCCAACGTGGATCGGTTTACACGCATCCTCCGGAAGTTCTCCGACAATACCCAGTTCATTGTAGTCACGCATAACAAACGGACAATGGAGGCTGCCAACGCGCTCTACGGTGTCACGATGGAGGAGGAAGGAGTCTCGAAGCTGGTAACGGTCCGCTTCAACCAGACTTCCCAGGTTCACTCCGCCTCGCTCGTCTCGGGTTGATGGCACTGAAACTCTTCATTGATTTCGACGGGACCATTACCCGCCAGGATGTCGGCAATGTGTTCTTCCGCAGGTTTGGCGGTGTGGAATGTGATGAAGCGGTCCGGGAGTACAGGGCAGGCGCCCTTTCCGCCACGGGGTGTTTTGAGCGTGAGGTTGCAGCTCTCGGAAAGTTGGATGTGATTGAAGCGACAAGGTTTGTCCGGGGCCAGGAGATCGATTCGTCATTCAAATCCTTTGTCGAGTTTTGCAGGAATCGGCATCTCGAATTTTACATCGTCAGCGATGGGCTTGACTATTACATTCGTGAGATTCTAGAGGCACATGGAATCAGTGGAGTTTCGTTCTTTGCGAACGCACTTGAAATAGGTCCCGTTGACGGGGAGGGCAAAAGCAACGCAACGATCCGCTTTCCGTTCCGGGATTCGGAGTGCACTCGTTGCGCATGCTGCAAGCGGAACGTCATGCTCTCCCTTGCTGGTGACGACGATGTCATCGGTTATGTTGGCGAGGGATATTCAGATCACTGTCCCGTCCAGTATGCGGATCTGGTGTTTGCAAAGGATGAGTTGCAGAAATTTTGCCAGCGGGAGAACATCTCGTACTATCTCTATTCTTCGTTTAGTGAAATTGTGGACCGCCTCTCAACACTCCTTGAGAAACAAACCCTACCCAAGCGACGTCGCGCCGAAGTGATGCGACGAGCCCTCTTTGCGCGGGGATAGGCAGTGACATCCGGAGACAGCGACATACGTCGATTGGTGTTCAAGTACCGGAGCTACACACCAATACCGTTCCTGCTTGTTATGCTGGTGTTTGCCGAGCCGACAATCTCCAGTATACTCATTGGCCTGATGATAGTACTTACTGGCGAAGCGATTCGGTTCTGGGGTGTCTCCATCGCGGGGAGCGAAACACGCACTACGGGAACGGTTGGCTCTATGCCGGCGTCGGGGTGATGTCCATGGCGCTCTTCCCATGGCTGTTGATCGTCGCCGTGGCCTGGTTCTATCTCCAGTACTACCTGATCGTGACCAAGGAGGAAGAGTACCTCGCAGTGCAATTTGGGCCTGCATATGATCACTACCGGAAGCACGTCGGACGTTTCATTCCCCGAATGACAACGTATGCATCTCCGAACCCGCCGCCAAAAGTGATGAGCACGCGCGATGGGATTGCTTCCGAGCGGCGGACGTTTCAAGCCATCTTGCTTGTGACGCTGCTCGTGGTTGCGAAATACGTGTACCTCGAGTGGTGGGGATGACGATGCTTTCGCGGGTGATGATGATCGCCGGTGAGGCGTCGGGCGATTTGCACGGTGCCGGCGTCGTCCGTGAATTGAAACGAAAGCGTGCAGACATAGAAGTTTTCGGGGTTGGCGGCGACAGGATGAAGAAGGAGGGGATGGAGCTCATTTTTCACATCTCGTCCGTTTCGTTTATGGGATTTGTGGAGGTGGTGAAGCACCTGTCGGTGATCAGGAAGGTGGAGAGAGAGCTGGAGGGTGTTCTTGATGCACGTTGTCCGGAGGTGGTGGTACTGATCGATTATCCGGGATTCAACCTCCGGTTTGCCAGAAAGGTAAAGGCGAGGGGAATCAAAGTTCTGTACTACATCAGCCCGCAGGTGTGGGCGTGGCACAAGGGACGTGTGAAGAAAATGAAGTCTCTCGTCAATCGGATGAAGGTCGTCTTCCCTTTTGAAGTTGATCTCTACAGAAGCGAAGGAGTGGATGTGGAGTTTGTGGGCCATCCCCTTGTGGAGTCCCTTGGCGAGGTGAGGACGAAAGAACAGTTCCTGGATGCCTATGGTCTGGTTGCTGACAAGAAGGTTCTCGGATTGTTTCCGGGAAGCCGTGTACAGGAGATCGAGCAGATCCTTCCTGTCATGATCCATGCAGCTCGGCGTGTCACTGCAATGCGAAGTGTGCAGGTGGCTATCGGTGTTGCGCCCAATCTCGGCGCAGGGTTTGTCCGCCGATTCATTCCACCAGAGTCGGGAATTACCCTGGTTGAAGATGGGACGCACGATTTGATGTGTCACGCGGACGCGGCCATTGTGACCTCAGGGACGGCAACGTTGGAAACAGGATGGTTCGGGACCCCCATGGTGGTCGTCTACAAAACATCTCCCATCACCTTTTTCATCGGGCGGATTCTGGTAGACGTGGAACACATCGGTTTGGTGAACATCGTTGCCGGAAGGAAAGTAGTTCCGGAGCTTGTTCAGCACGAGATGACTGCGGAAAACATGGCACGGGCGATTGAACGGATGTTGGATGACGCTGACTATTGTGCAGCAATGCGATCAGATCTTTCTATTATCAAATCGAAGCTTGGTAGTCCAGGCGCATCGGTTCGTGTAGCCGAGGGTATCATCGCTCTGGGAGAGGCGGCATGAGATCCCGTTCGAAATCAACCCTGCTCGTTGTTCTGCTCGGTCTTGTCGCCTCCTGTGGCCCGGCACCTGAAACAGTGAAGCCGACACCGGCTCTTGAGACGAAGGAGGCCATGTATCGACGTGGCCACCAACTGTTCCTTGAACAGCAGTTCGACAGTGCACAGATCATGCTAAGGAAAGCTGTTGCCCTGGATGCCTCCTATGTACCGCCCCTGACTGATCTGGCTCAGATGCACTATGATCTTGGCATGCGGGAGACAGGAGAGAAGAATCCGAAACGGCTGGAGCAATTCAAGAAAGCACGCGATTATTTCGCAAAGATTGATGCGCTTGGTAACAAGGGGTCCGACCTGTATGAACGCCTTTGCGAGCTCTCATATGCGCTGGACGATGACCGGGCCTACCTGAAATACGCGAAGAAGAATGCCGAAGCCTATCCTTACGACAGGCAGTACTTTAATCTCGGCTCGGCGTACTTCATGGCTGGGGAGTATCAGAACGTCATCAAGACGCAAAAGGAGGCCATCGAGAAGTTCAAAGGTTCTCCGTATATCGGTAGCTTCTACCGCCAGCTTGGAAGGGCCTACATGAAAATAGACCGTGATCAAACGGCGGAGCGGACGTTTGATACGGGCGTCAAAACGGTGGATGCAACAATCGCCGAACTGAAGGAGACGAACAGCGACCACAAGGCGTCCGACGCTTTCCGTCGGCTTATGGACGATAAGATCGGGATGCTTGTGTCGTTGAAAGGACTCCATCAAACCTACAGGGCCATGGAGAAGCTCAAACAGGTGGAGAGACAGTTGCAGGAGGCGGGATACACAAAGTAACCCGGCGGTCTCGATGAAAACACTTTTGCTTCCTCTCTCCTGGCTATATGGTGCAGCGGTGGCCGGTCGCAACAAGGCATTTGACGGTGGATGGCTGAAGTCGGAAGACGTGGGCGTGCCGGTGATCTCCGTTGGCAACATGACGGCGGGAGGGACCGGGAAAACACCATTCGTTGATTACCTCGTCCGAATATGTGAAGTGCGCGGGAAGCGCGTCGCGGTGATCAGCCGCGGGTACGGGCGCCGTTCTTCCGGTGTAGTTATCGTGTCCGATGGAAAACAACTGTTGGCGGATGCAGGAACGGGTGGGGATGAGCCCGTCTTGGTTGCGCGCAAGAACCCGAAAGCAATTGTCATAGTTGGGGAAAAGAGGGTGGCGGCGGCACGCATTGCGACCGCGAGTTTCGGGGCCGAGGTCATTCTGCTTGATGATGGGTTCCAACACAGATATATCCGGCGGGGTATGGATATTGTGGTCATAGACTCGACCCGGAACCTCTTGCGAGAACCAATGCTTCCGGCAGGCTTTCGCCGGGAGCCGTTAGCAGGATTGCGAAGGGCCACCCTGTTGGCGTTCTCAAACCTGAAAGAAGATGGCTTTTCGACAACATCGCAGCGGGATTTCAACAAACGGTTTGCAGTACCAATGATTGGATTTCGATACAAACCCGCTGGATTGTTCCGGTCTTCTGATCACTCAAGAGTGAATCTGGAGACACAGCAAGGTTCGCGTGTGCTGGCCTTCAGCGGCATCGGAAACCATGTTAGATTTGTTGAGGGACTGAAAGAGCAAGGCATCGCAGTTGTAGGCGATGTCCGCTTTCCCGATCACCATGTGTACTCGGAGGCCGACCTTAGCCGGATTGCCGGACGTATGAAAGACGTCCGTGCAGAGGTGTGCGTGACAACAGAAAAGGATGTGGTTCGTATGATGGGGGCGCAAAGTGTTGCAGAGTCGTCCATGACATCGCTGCATCTCCATTACGCTCGGATTGAGGTGGAGATCGTTGCCGGGGAAGATATTCTTAACAAAATGATAGATGCTTATGTGGGAGAGAAGTAATGGCTGTTTTGGGCGTAACAGATACGCTTCGACCAAGCTTTCAACACTACAACAACTGGGTCCACCTCGTGGCTCCCGGCCTGGAACTGGTGAAACTATCGTATGAACTCGAGAACTCGTCCGCCATTGAACGTTGCGATGGACTGCTGATCACCGGCGGGGGAGACGTTCACCCCAAGTACTATGGCCGCGAAGACGCGATTGGGCTAATGGACGGAGTGAACCCGAAGCGCGATGAGTTTGAGTTCGAAGCAATCCGCAAAGCAATGGAGCTGCGGATTCCGATTCTTGGCATTTGCCGCGGGATGCAGGTCTTCAATGTTGCCACGGGTGGTTCGATGATCCCGGATGTCCGGGCTGCAGGATTCGAAAATCATAGAAAGGATGAGAACCAGGACAGAGTGCATTCCGTGACGGTCGAGAAGGGGACGTTGCTTCATTCCATAGTCCGGGATGAGCGAGGGATTGTCAACACCAACCATCATCAGGCGGTCGATCGCATAGGAGATGGACTGAAAGTCGCCGCCAGGTCGGACGATGGATTAGTGGAAGCGCTGGAATGGGAACACCATGAGGCAAAACCGTTTCTGCTCCTGGTCCAGTGGCATCCGGAACGGATGGCGGATTTAGCGAGCCCGTTCTCGCAAGGAATTCTCAAAGAGTTTGTGGGTGAAGTGGTTCGTTCCACAAAGATGAACACAGTACACGACTAACGCAACGCAGCATATCAAACTTAGGAAGCTACCATGAAAAAATATGTTTACGTGTTTGGAAAGGGGAAGGCTGAAGGGAAAGCGGAGATGAAAGGTCTACTCGGTGGAAAGGGGGCCAACCTCGCAGAGATGACAAATATCGGATTGCCGGTACCGGCGGGATTTACGATTTCCACAGAAGTGTGCACGTACTACTATGCGAGCAAGAGGACGTATCCCCGGTCGTTGGCAGGTGACGTGAAAGCCGCCTTAAAGAAGGTGGAGAAAGCGATGCACGCGACGTTCGGCGACCCCCGAAACCCACTCCTCGTCTCCGTTCGCTCGGGTGCCCGCGCATCCATGCCAGGCATGATGGACACAATTCTCAACCTTGGTCTCAACGACGTGGTTGCGGAGGGGCTCGTGAAGAAAACCAGGAACCCACGTTTCGTCTATGATTCCTACCGCCGCTTCGTGCAGATGTACGGCGATGTCGTGCTCGGACTGAAACCGGTGCATAAGGATGAGATCGACCCGTTCGAGATGATCATTGAAGCAAAGAAGAAATCGAAAGGCGTTCATCTCGATACCGAGCTGACAGCCGACGATTTGAAGGACCTCGTATCGCTCTTCAAACAGGCGATCAAAGAGAAGACAGGCCACGACTTTCCCCAGGAGCCGATGAGGCAGCTCTGGGGGGCGATTGGAGCAGTGTTCGGGTCGTGGAGCAACGACCGGGCGATCGCCTACCGAAAAATGTACGACATCCCCGAATCGTGGGGGACCGCTGTGAATGTCCAATCCATGGTGTTTGGCAACATGGGGGAAGATTCGGGCACCGGTGTGGCATTCACGCGAAACGCCGCGACAGGCGAGAATGCATTCTATGGCGAGTACTTGATGAATGCACAAGGCGAGGATGTTGTTGCTGGCACACGTACACCCCTTCCCATCTCAATGCTGGCAGAGGCGAACCCGAAGATCTACAAGGAACTGGACAAGATCAGGAAAGTCCTTGAGAGACATTACCGCGACATGATGGACATTGAATTCACGATCCAGCAAGGGACGCTCTATATGCTTCAGTGCCGGGCCGGCAAACGGACGGCATTCGCGGCTATCAAGATTGCGGTCGACATGGTGGGAGAGAAACTCATTTCCGACAAGGAAGCATTACAGAGGATCGAGCCGGATCAGCTGAACCAACTGTTACGCCCTGTTTTCGACCTCAAGGAGAAAGAAACCGTTATCAAGAATGGACGTCTTCTTGCAAAAGGTTTGAACGCCGGTCCGGGCGCCGCGTCAGGCCGTGTGGTCTTCAATGCACCGGATGCAGAGGAGTGATGCAGAGGAGTGGAAGAAGCGAGGAGAGCAGGTGATTCTCACTCGTATCGAGACCTCCCCTGAGGATATCAAAGGGATGGATGCCGCGGAGGGCATTCTCACTGCCCGGGGCGGCATGACGTCACACGCAGCACTTGTGGCACGACAGATGGGGAAAGTTTGTGTTGCCGGCTGCTCAGCGCTGGAAATCGATTACGCGACCCATACTATGAGGGTGAAAGGAAAGGTCGTCCGCGAAGGCGACTGGGTTTCGCTTGATGGAACAACGGGCGAGGTGATCGAAGGGAAGGTTGCCACCAAACCGTCGGAGGTCCTGCAAGTTCTTATCGATAAGACGCTTGACCCGACCCATTCACCGGTTTACCAGCAGTATTCCAAGATCATGTCCTGGGCAGATAAATATCGTCGGTTGAAAATCAGGACGAACGCTGACCAGCCTGATCAGTCCTCGAACGCCGTTGCCTTTGGTGCTGAGGGGATTGGGCTCTGTCGTACAGAACACATGTTCTTCGGTGAGGGGAAAATTGGTCCCATGCGGGAGATGATCCTTGCCGATACCGAACAGGAGCGCCGTCTTGCCCTTGCCAAGTTGCTGCCGCTCCAACGCGCAGACTTCGAGGGAATATTTGAGGCGATGAACGGCAGACCGGTCACCATCCGCACCATCGACCCTCCTTTGCACGAGTTCGTTCCGCACGAAGAGCGTCAGCAGCGCGAGCTTGCCGGACAAATGGGCATCAGTTATGAGAAAGTCCACCAACGTGTTGAGAGTCTGCATGAATTCAACCCGATGCTCGGGTTCCGCGGTTGCCGGTTGGGTATAATCTTTCCGGAAATCACGGAGATGCAGGCACGTGCTATTTTCGAAGCAGCGGCAAACGTCCAATCCCGCGGCATCAAGGTGGAGCCGGAAATCATGATCCCGTTGGTTGGGAATGTGAAGGAACTGGCGCACCAGGAGAAAATTGTCCGGCGTGTGGCAACCGAAGTGATGCAGGAGAAAAAGGTGAAGTTCAAGTATCTCGTCGGCACCATGATCGAGATTCCTCGTGGTGCCCTCACCGCGGATGAAGTAGCGACGGTAGCGGAGTTCTTCAGCTTCGGCACCAACGATCTGACGCAGACCACGCTGGGGGTCAGCCGCGATGATGCCGGGCGGTTCCTCATCCCTTACGTCGAGAAAGAGATCTATGCCAAGGATCCGTTTGAAGTGATTGACCGTGATGGTGTCGGGATGCTTATGAAGATCGCCGTGGAAAAAGGTCGCTCGGTCCGCACTGATCTGAAGGTGGGTATCTGCGGAGAGCACGGCGGCGACCCGTCATCGGTGGAGTTCTGCCACTTGATCGGCCTCAACTATGTCAGCTGCTCGCCGTTCCGGGTGCCGATCGCGCGTCTCGCGGCAGCGCGTGCGTCTTTGATGGATGCATCGTCGAAGACTTCACCAAGGAAATTATCGCGGAACTCTTCACGGGCCAAGCGTAAGAGCCGCAACTAGGATGATTCTTTCCCCCGCCGGCAGTCTCTGGGCCGGCAGGGGAACGTGTTTCACTCAGTTAAGAGGAGATGTCCAGTATGAAGCTCTCAGATTTTCGTTACCCACTTCCGCGCAACCTCATTGCGAAGCATCCCGCGCACCCGCGCGATAGCGCGCGCCTCATGGTGCTGAATCGGGCGGATGAATCGACCACGGAAAAGAAGTTCTCGGAGATCGTTCAGTATTTCAAAAAAGGCGACTGCCTCGTGGTCAATGAGACAAAGGTGTTTGCTGCCCGCCTCTTCGGACGGAAGGAAAAAACCAACGCGAAGATCGAGGTGTTTCTCCTTCGCGAGCTGAACAAGGACGAGAATATCTGGGACGTAATCGTCGACCCGGCACGGAAGGTACGCATCGGCAACAAGATCTTTTTTGATGACGGTAAACTATGGTGCGAGGTGATCGACAATACCACTTCTCGGGGCCGCACGGTCCGTTTCAACGTCACCAGCGACTTCTTCAAGATCATTGAGCGAATCGGGAAGATGCCGTTACCGTACTACATCAAGCGTGACCCGACCGACAAGGACAAGGAGACCTATCAGACAGTCTTTGCCAAATCGTTGGGTGCCGTGGCCGCACCGACGGCGGGACTCCATTTTTCCAACCGCCTTGTCACCACGCTTAAGAAAAAGGGGGTGAAGATCGTTCCCGTCATTCTCCATATCGGATTGGGCTCATTTCGTCCGGTAGAAGTAGAAGACCTGACCAAACACAAAATGGATTCTGAGTACTACGAGATTCCGGAGTCCACCGTCGATGTTGTAAACAGAGTCATTAATAACAAGGGAAATGTGTTCGTGGCGGGCACCAGCACCTGCCGGGCACTGGAGTCGAGCGTTACCACGGATGGCCATCTCAAGAGCAACAAGGGATGGACAGACAAATTCATCTTCCCGCCGTATGATTTCAAGATCACAGACAGACTGATCACCAACTTCCACATGCCGGAGTCGACTCTCTTGATGCTTACCGCGGCCTTCGCGGGGCGCGACTTCATCATGCGGGCGTACAAGAAAGCCATCAAAGAAGGGTACCGGTTCTACAGCTACGGCGACGCGACGCTGATCATATGAGTAGGCAGACGAACCCTGCATGAAGCTTACATTCCTTACTCTGATAGTTGTCGTGGTGGTCGGGGTATTCTTCTGGCTCTACCGGAAGAAGGACCTCCTTTCGTATTTCAGCGGCGGCCGGTGGTGGCTTACCTGGCTGTCGATTGCGGTCATCACCTTGATGGACGAGTTGACGTCCATTTTCTATGCTCCGAGTGAAGCATTCCGCTTCATCGGGTCGTATGCAATTGCGTTCATTGCCATAACCTCCCTCTTCATGCGCTTTCTTTCCACGCGCATGGTCGAAATTGCAGAGATCCTCGAACACCATAAGATCAAAGGTGGAGGAGTCTATTCGTTCTCTTATATTGTCCTCGGCCACACGGTCTCGTTCGTTGCGGTGGCGTCGATTCTGGTGGTGTATGTCCTCACGGCCAGCATTTCCACGGTCAGTGCCGTCGAAAACGGCCTGACCTTCGTCTCACTGCCGTGGTATGGGAAGATTGTCTTTGAATTTGCCATTATCTGGGGCATTGCCTTCCTCAACATCCTTGGGATCAGAGAGAATGCCAAGGTCACGTTTGGAATCTTCTTTGTGGTGGGGACGGTCCTTCTGGTTTTGCTGGGCTCCGCCCTCTTCGAGGCTGGTGGATCGTCATGGAAAGCTATCGGCGACAGCTTCAGTTATTCCGCTCTGCAGGTGGATGAGCTTGGGTTCTTCAAGGGTTATGGTTTTATCATCATCTGCATTTCAGGCTCCATACTGGCGTATTCAGGGATCGAGTCAGTCGTACAAACCGCAGGATTGGTACGCGACTGGCACGACATTCGGCGGGCATATGTTTTTCTCGCGCTGACCATCGGCATCTTCACCCCGCTTATTACCGCGCTCGTCTTGAGTTCGGGGATTGATCCTGCAGAGCATGAAACGGACCTGATTACCCAGTTCGCGGCTCGGTTGAACGGCGTTGCCTTTGGGGTCGTTGTTGCCGTCATTGCCAGCATTGCGCTGGTAATGGCAGTGAACACCGCGTTTGTTGCCGCGAGCGAGCTGCTCGAACGCGTTGCGCACCGGTACCGATTTGAGTGGTTCCTCAAGACTAATCGGCGACAATCGCTTGTGCGTCTCCACATTGTCAACGCCATACTTTTCAGCACAATCATCCTTGTGACTGAGGGAAGTCAGGAGATCCTTGCCCAGATGTACGCATTGAGTCTCGTGGCCTCCTTTACCATCAACATCGGCAGCCTGCTGATTTACCGGTACTTCACCGGCACAAAAGAGATAAGAGCGTACCATACCTCTCGTGTGGGGAGCGTTTTCATCTTCATCATCCTCTTGAGTTGCTTTGCGTACCTTGCCATCAGCAAGCCGTACGGTGTGGGGTTGTGGTCTGGCGCCACGGCATTTTTCCTTTTCGTTGGCCTCTTCATTGCCAGGAAGCGGGCTCCCGAGCGTCAGGTGATCGAGGCGACTGACAGTCCACTGCAGATGGTCTTTGCACTTGCGGATGCACAAGGTGATAACCTGGACATTTACTTCAAGAGACCGATGGAGGGAGGTAGTATTCCTGATCCGAATGTGGCATTTGTCAGTTTCTACTCTCCCCGGGCCGGCATTCCCGAGCGGGTTTCTCCCAACCACTATCGCTTTGCACAATCGGGACAAACCCTATTTGACAGCATCACAGAGCTCCTCTATGTTTTCAAGTACGAGCTGCCTCACAAAAATATTACGCTTCATTTCGGATGGCCCCTTTCCTCGTGGATCGACCGGATTGCCACCGGCGTTATGGTCTTCAGTATCATGCGTCTTCCTAAAATGTTCCCCGAGTTCACTTTTGTTATCGAGTATTTCGGTAAGAAGAATGCCTAGTGTAGGCGTCATCATTCCGGCGGGTGGAAAGGGGGTGCGCTTTGGAGGACGCGTTCCGAAGCAATTCCATCTCCTTGAAGGTTCGCCAATTCTCAGGACGACAGTGACAATATTCCATTCGTTGAAGGAGGTTGGTGAGGTAGTTGTCGTTGTTCCTCCTGCAAATGTGGTATCCGTTTCAAGAGAAATGGCACGGGCGGGACTGACGAAAGTGACGGCGGTGGTCCCGGGTGGCCGCGAACGACAAGACTCTGTTCGGAACGGGTTGATGTCGTTCAAGAATAGACCTGATATCGTTCTTGTTCACGATGCCGTTCGCCCACTCGTTTCGCCGGCAAGCATTCGGCAGGTCATCCGTTCAGCGCAAAAGGGGGGCGCGGCGGTGGTTGGAGTAAGGTTGAAGGACACCATAAAGACTGAATACCCGCGCGGTTTCTACCAGAGGACACTTGATAGAAGCAATCTCTGGGCGGTGCAAACCCCCCAGGGGTTCAGGTATGACGTGCTGCTGAAGGCACACCAGAAAGCAAATCGGGATCGTTTTACAGGAACAGACGAGTCGTCGTTGGTCGAACGATTGGGGATCGCGGTCAGGATTGTGGAGGGGGATGAACGAAACTTCAAAATCACGACACGGAGAGACTTGGAACTGGCGAAAATTTTGATGAAACGGCGGAAATAGGCAGGTAGGAGCCTCCCCTTGCAACTCTTCAACGGTTTCCCTATCTTTACGCCCGTGTTCGATGAAGACACGGGTCGTTACTTAAGCGGAAAAAGGTCAGAATGCTGCCCATTACCATCATCGCGATCCTGAGTTACCTCGTCGGCTCAATCCCGACGAGCATCATCGTCGCAAAGATGAGGCGGGGGATAGATATCCGTCAGCATGGTAGCGGTAACGCCGGTGGGACGAACGTCATCCGCGTCCTTGGCTGGAAGGCGGGGGTTTTCGTGATTGCGATGGACATGGCCAAGGGCCTTCTTGCAACGATGGTGATTGCCCGTCTGATGTACGGTCCCATTCCGTTTGAGAACAAGACACCCTTTGATGACTTCACCGTTGTTCAAATTATCGCTGGCTGCGCGGCCATCCTTGGCCACATCTGGACACTGTTTGCCGGTTTCAAAGGTGGGAAAGGGATTGCCACTGCTGGTGGCATGCTCATTGGGGTCGCCCCGGTCGAAGTGGCCGTATCACTTGGGGTCTTCGCTATCGTGTTCCTGATTTCACACTATGTCTCGCTGGGCTCACTTAGCGCGGCGGTCGCGTTCCCGCTTACCATGTTCTTCCGGGAGAACATTTTCATGGTAGAAGTGCCAGGTTACAACACGCTGATTTTTTTCAGCATCGGCATCTCGCTCTTGATCATCTATACCCACCGCTCCAACATCAAGCGGCTGCTCAAGGGGACGGAAAACCGGATCGCACGGATACCACTGTTCAACAAGTAGCATTCCTCTCGGTTGCAGTTCAGCCTGGCAGACACTGTTGGTCAGGCGCCCATTCTTGAAACGATTCACCTTCTTTCCCATCATGCGTATTGCAGTTCTCGGAGCCGGGAGTTGGGGTACCACCCTCGCCATCCTGCTCGCCAACAACTCCCACAACGTTTCACTCTGGTCCTATCGCGAGAGCTATACTGAGGACATCCGGGCTCTCCGAGAGAACCCATCGTTCCTTCCCGGCGTCCCGATCCCTGAGAGTATTCTCGTTACCAGCGACCTCCGCGACTCCGTAGCGGATCGAGAAATGATCGTTGGCGCGGTTCCTTCCCAATACCTGCGGGGAGTAATGGCGGGACTTCGGGAGATGGAGCTCCGGGATGTGACTATGGTAAATGTTGCCAAGGGGATTGAGAACGGCACACTCATGACGATGTCCGAGATGTTGCACGATGCCCTTCCGGATCTCCCGTTGAGCAACATTGCCACGCTGTCTGGCCCGAGCCACGCGGAGGAAGTGAGTAAAGGTATCCCTACCACGGTTGTGGCGGCATCTCTCGATCCGGGAACGGCACAGAAGGTGCAGACGGCGTTCATGACGCCCCGTTTCCGAGTCTACGCAAGCACAGACCTGCGCGGTGTGGAAATCGGCGGATCGCTCAAGAATGTCATTGCTATTGCCGCAGGCATCATCGATGGGGCAAACCTGGGAGACAATACCAAGGCGGCAGTGATGACTCGCGGCATCGCGGAAATTGCACGCGTGGGTGTTGCCATGGGAGCGCACCTCAGGACATTCTCAGGCCTTTCCGGCATTGGCGATCTTATGGTCACCTGTATGAGCCGACACAGCCGCAACAGGCACGTGGGTGTGGAGATCGGGAAGGGGCGGAAGCTGCCGGATATTCTCTCCGAAATGGTGATGATCGCCGAAGGTGTTGCAACAACGCAATCAGCGTATTACCTTTCCCTCAAAGTGGGTGTCGAAACGCCTATCATTGCGGAGGTGCACAGGATTCTCTTTGAAGGAAAAGACCCTCTGGCCGCCTG
>JAERML010000070.1 GCA_016844425.1 Bacteroidota bacterium | reverse complement strand
CCTTCGCACAATTGTGACGAGGAATCCAACCAGCAGGATGATTACACCCGACCAGACAAGATTGATATAAGGCTTTACGCTCGCTTCCACCACCAGCATATCTCTCTGCTCGGAGTTGTTCCGTGCTCCCACTTGTTTCAGGTCCAGCACCCCCAACTCCACACTTGAATTCTCCTTCGCCTCCCGATCAGGACTCATCCCGAATATGGTGAACTCGAACGCATCTTTGTAGCGGGCCGGTTCATCAATTTGCTCTCCATTCTCAATGATCTTGGCAGGAATAATGGTCTCCGATTTCTTCCCGTATTCCTTCACCGTGAGCCTGGCCCCAATCCGAACCTTTTTGTTCTCCAGCATGGCAGCTTTCTCCATCACCGGAAAATCAAAATCAACAAACGTCACATCCATATCACCAAACTTTCGAGTATCCCCCTTCTTGAGAGTGACTTTCTCGGTCGCTCCACGAGTTCCTTTCCCCGCCTCTTCTAGTGACAGTGGGGCGATGTAGAGATCCTTGCTGATCAGGTTCACGATATCGGGATTCCTCATCAGACCCTTGGTATACTCGCTATAGTACATGATGGGGGAAATGACATGAGTTCTCCCCTCCTTCTCAACGTGGACATCAAAAGCATACTTCTCGTGATCTATTGGTCGGAATCCGGTGTAGGTGAGCTTGTAGCCGATCGCCTCAACGGTTTGACCTTCTGGGAGTGTTACCGTCTGTTTCTCGTCATATTTGGAAGACGCAACAAAACCGAGGAACATAACCGCAATTCCTACATGGGCAATGGAACCCCCTGCGTATTTCGGATTTCCTTTCACTATTTGCAATCCCACAGCGAGATTGGCGAAGAGCGCGAAGGCCGCACCAAAAACAAACAACGCGGTAATCCAGTCATTCATCCCCAGAAACACGAGAACAACAGTCGTGAGGAGAGCGAGCGCAACAGGCAATCGGAGGCTCTTTACGACCTCGGATTTCCTGGATTTCGTCCACCAGAGCAATTGGCCGAGCCCTGCCAGGATGCCGATCGCGATTCCTAAAGGAACAGTCGTCGTGACATAGTATGAGATGTCTACAGCGGTGATCTTGCCCTGCAGGATTCCCGTGATGATGGGGGCTGAAGTGCCGACGGTAATGAAGATTGCAGCACATACAAGTGCCGCTGAACCAAGAAACAGAGCAAACTCTCGCGAGTAGTAATCATGCTTCACGGGTGCTTTCGGCATCTCTTTCCGGCGAACCCAAATCATTCCGAGGCCGAGAAAAGAGAACATCGTAAGCATCCCGACAAGCAACCAGTATGCCCACATACCGGGATCGACGAATGAGTGAACGGACGTTTCGCCGAGGACACCGCTCCGGGTAAGGAAAGTGGAGTACAAAACGAAGATAAAACAAGACATGCTGAGTACAAGGTTGGTCTTAATAAAGGCGCCCGTTGTTAAAGCGTTGTGTGGATTGCTGCGACAGAAAAGAGCCATGGCACAAGCGACGAATTCTCCACGGGATCCCATCCCCAGTATCCACCCCAGCCGAGAGTCTCATATGCCCAGAAGCCCCCCATCATGATGCCCGTTCCCAGCACAAGTGCACCATACACAAGCCATGGTGTTGCAGGACGGATCCAGTTGGTGTAGTCTTTCTTCATCAATGCCGCAACGGCATACGCATAGGGAACACCCATTGCGGAGAACCCGCTGAACAAAACCTGCGGATGGATTACCATCCAATAGTTCTGGAGAAGCGGATTGAGTCCACGTCCATTCGCAGGAACGAACCCCGCTTCCACCTGCCCAGGCCATGTTTCCCATACATATGTGAATGGATTTTTTACAAGGAGCATAAGCAACAGCATCAGCTCGATGAGACCAAACACTGTCATCACCTGGGGCTCGTATCCTTTCTTGGCTGAATCTTGCATTAAGAAGACGCCGATCAACGAGGTGAACAGTGCCCAGAGCATAAAGCTTCCCTCTTGTCCTGCATAAAATGTTGAAATCAGGAGCGGTGTGGAGAGCTCGATGGAACTGTAGCTCCAGACATACGTGTATTGGAACTGATGTGTGAGGATGAGATACAGAAAGTAGGCAGCCGTTACCATCACCGTCACGACTGTGGCATGGAAGAAAATGCGGGCATACTTCAGGACTTCGTTCCTCCCCCGCCGGTGGCTCTGGAAATATGCCAGAACCGAAACAAGGCAGGTGACGAACGCGAGCTTGACGAGGATTCCACCTATCATGCAATACTCCCTTATGTGCAAAGAACAGTACCCAACACGACCGCTACGTGGTCTTCTTTACTTCGCTTCCCTCAGCTTCATACTTCGAAGGACATTTCGTCAACACTTCCGTGGCGTGAAAGTATCCTTCCTCGGTGAACCGCCCCTTTGCAACAACGCTCGTTGCCATTTCAAAGTTGTTTGGCGCCGCACCTTCGAGAACAACTTTGCATTCCTGCCCGTTATCATCTACAAGATAGAACGTAAACTGACTGGTCTTCGGATCAAACGAGGACTCCTTGTCGCGGTTCCAGGAGCCTTTGAGTTGCACTTTCTTGTGCGTTGCCATTGCCTTAGCCACATCGACATACTCCACGTTGCTGTCCATGAAAGAATACGCCCCGAAAACAATGAAAACAACCACGATGACCGCAGCAATGATCGTCTTTGCATTCATATATCGTTCTCCTCAGTTTACTTCCCGGTTTGTTTTTCCATCCGCGTGATTTTCCCTTCGATACGGAAGAGATACATGTAGATTCCCAGCCAGACGACCAGGACAATGACAAGAACAACATACAACGCGTTTTGGTTCAAGAACTCAAACACTGTTATCCTCCTGCTTTCATGGACCGGTGGAACTCAAGACGGGACGCGCGGACATGGAGGTTCCACATCCAGTAGTAGAGACCGGTGAACCCTGCAAGTGATGCAAAGAAGAGCATGCGCATGTTTGGTGCCATAGAGCCCTGCTCTTTGCTCACACTCAGGATTGGGCTTGGGTGGAGACTCTCAAGAATGCGAGGCATGATGAACATGAAAAATGGCATCACCACCGCGGCTATGATCGAATACACGGCGGCAAGAGTTGCCCGTTTCTCCTCCACATCAATTGCGGACCGAAGGGCGAAATAGGCCCCGTAGATCAGCAGCAGGACAAAAATGGAAGTTTGCCGAGGATCCCAATTCCAATACGTTCCCCAACTGAACTTGGCCCAGAGTGCACCTGTAACGGTTGCGAGCATGCAGAAAATAAACCCGAGCCCTGCCGCGGATGCCGACTTGATATCATCGTCGGGGTTTTTCTTTCGCAGATACTTTATCCCATAGATCATGCTGGATACAAACGCGAGCACGCTTAACCATGCTGTTGGGACGTGAAAGAACATGATGCGGGCCCTTTCCCCTAACGCCGGTATCAAAGGGAGTTCATACCAGTGCTGAGGGTTGTCAACCATCGGAAGGCTGATGCCCAGGACAATCACTGCAACCATCCAGACGCCGAGAACAATACGCAATGTCATGCCGTCAGTCTTTCCAGATATAATCAAAAAGCAAGTAGGAAACCGCTACCACGACGACAATATACGAAACAAGTATTTGAAATTCACCATAGGCCTCCTCGAGAAACGCACCTTCAGTGGAGAGACGGGTCGCATTAATAACCGTTAATAGAAGGGGAAGGAGAATTGGGAACGACAGAACGGGATACAATGTCCCCTTTGTGTTGGCGCGTGCGATGATAGCCGCAATGATCGTGGCCGCGGCCGCGAGACCAATACTCCCCAGTCCAATTGTAATGACAAAGATGGAATATGTGCGGACGACAAAGCCGTTGATGAACGCAGAGTAGAGGATCACTGTCATGACGTTCAGGCCGAGAGTCAGGACAAGATTAAAAAGGAGCTTGCCGAACAAGACCGCGCTTGGCGTTGCCATCAACTGCAGCGTCATTGCTGTTCCCCTTTCTTCTTCAGTCACGAATGTGCGTGACAGCCCCGACATACTAGCAAAAAAGACGACGACCCAGAGCATTCCGGAGAGTGCGTCTGCCGGAGCGCTTTCACTGCCCAAGGAGAAGAGAATGATGGCAATCGTGGTAATCACGAACATGATGAGCGCGCTGATAGCGTAGCGGGTCCTCAGCTCCGACTTCAGGTCCTTCCTGAAAATGGCGAAGGTCGATTGCACCCATGTCGAAAGGGGCTGTTCAGTGCGGGGCATTCAGGTCAACCTGTATATCAAAGGAGTCAAGGTCGGTCAAATCATTTGTGGCAACCACAAGCAGACCGTTGGTCTTGTGCTCAGCCATTATCTCCCGGACGCTCCTGATGCCATCCTCGTCCAGGTTGGACATTGGTTCGTCCAGGATAAGGATCGGAGGCTGATGGATCATCGCCATCGCAAGCTTCGCCCGCTGTTTCATTCCCGACGAAAACGTTTGTACGTGGTCGCCCATGCGGGGACGCAAACTCAAGCGTTCAAGCAACGAATCGATTGCACTGTCGTCGGGAGCCATCCCGCGGATTGCAAGTGCGAGCTGGAGATTCTCTCTTGCAGAGAATTCCTCATAGAGTTGAAGATACGGCGAGACCAGGCCGATAAGGGATTGCGGCAACACAGGACATGGACCCGAAGGAGAAACGAATTCCACGTTTCCCTCCGTCGGCGTCAGGATGTTGCTGATAATCTTAACGAGCGTGGATTTTCCGGAACCGTTCCTTCCAGTGATAAGTAGCGTTTGTCCGGAGCAGATGGTGAACGAAATATCGCGGAAAATGATTCTCCGATTGAAAATCTTCTTGAGTTTCGTGACATGGAGTTCAAGATCGTGCATCATCTACTTCCTGATGAGAGCAAGTTTGCCCTTCTGCACATCGCCGAGCATTTCGATGACAAAGAAATAGATGCCGCTTTCTGCGAGCTTGCCGTTTTCGGTTCTTCCATTCCAAACGAACGCCTGTTTCCCGAGCGGCGCGACCGACATCTGGGCCGTCGAATAAATGAGGTTCATGTCTGACGAAAAGATCGAGACTGTTCCTGCAAGCGGAGTTGTTGCGCTGATAGGGATGTATGCTACGTTCTTGCCGTCCGAGAGAAACGGGGAGGGATATGGAAGGCCTGCAACGATTGCCGATGGACCCGTTCCCCCACTCACCCCGTCGGAGCTGTACCAATTGGCGGGGTCCGAGACATCAAGCTTCACGAAGATACCCGCGGGGGTTGGCTTGTACGTCTGGTCGACCTGCTGGGTATTGAGGAGATAGGTGAATGGGAACTGGGTGGTCGCGCCGGCAAATGCAGCTCCGACATTGACGTTTCCCAGAATTAATGCGAGAGTGTCTGCAGGTAGAATCACCTGATAGTATTTCCCCCCCAGCGCTGCCAACGACCCAGCGATCGGACGTGACGGTGGTGTGAACCCAACCGCGTTCAGTATCATGTTCGGATATTGTCTTCCCTCTGGGTAATAGCGGACTGAATCGTACCTGCTTCCGGTGTAATAGTTCCACAACGTCCACTCACCAAACGCCTCGCGCAGGCTGGAGAAATACGGGGCGCCGAGCAATGCGTTGTTCATCGCCTCCAGCGGCCTGACATTCTGAATTTCTTCCCATGCACGCCTCATTGCTCGACGATCATGTTTCTTCTCGATAAATTGCCCAAATTCCCCTGCTGTACATGATGAAATCTGTGGGCGAGGAATTAAGAGGCGTCTCAGGCCGTCGGAAATGCCCTTGACTTGCACGAAGATACTGAAAATAGTCATTGACCTCTGTGAATACAACATCTTCCATCCAGACGGAAGTAATCTCGTAAAAGAATATATCACTACTCCAATAGCCATACCTTCCGAGCTGGATGGCGTGGTGCAATTCATGTGCGAGAGTCACGCGCAGCCCCGGCAGTCCCTTGTTGCTAGCTGGAGAGACAAACGTGAAGTCGTTGTCAATTGTTATGTATGATGTGAACGTTCCCCCTTCCGGCTTGCCATTGATGGGGGATTCCGGCCACGTCACGCCGTAGGTATTTGAAAGATCCTGGATGTAGATGTCATACTCGTTTCCTCCCCCTGCACCGTTATCCGCAGGTGGAGGGAGATAGCCAAGTGTGTCTGCTTCACATCGAAGGACATAGGAGACGATCGACGCAACAGAATCGGCAAACTCATCTGCGGTCCCCGGAATGCGCTGATGAAGTGCGTCAAGCATTGCAGGGGCGTCGCTTCCTGTGGTATCGTAGTGGATCCGAAATTCGCCGACAAGAATGTTCTTCTGAAGTGTGGGCCGAAGAAGAGCGGCAGCAAACTTATCTCTCAACTCTTGTGAAGCTGTGTCGATCTGCGTCAGAGCCACCGTAACTGCCGGAAGCCCGCATTTCACCGGTTCGTTTTGATCTGTCGGGCCATGTACGAGTTGGTGGAGTTGACCAATGCGTGCTTGTTGGGCAAGCGTGCGAGTCGTGAACACAGCCGGTAAAGTCATCAATACGATCAGGATGTGTGCGCGGGTCATGGTTTTCTGAACGGATCGTGGATGATAGAGACCGTCCCTCTCGAACTATCCGACAGAATCAAATCCTGCCTCTTCTTTCCGCTCATGCTCATGACACGAAAAGAGGAGTTTCCTGCAACCCGCGCTAATGTAACCGGAGTTTCGAAACGGTCGTCCCCCCGGCCATACAGAACAACGATGGCATTCCGCAGCCCGTCAATCAGGGCAATATCGCGGTGACCGTCACCGTCCATGTCCTTCATGATTACGGCATCGTCGCTGACTGGCTGAACGCCATTCACCACTTCCATAGAATCGGCGAATGCGCCATTCCGATTTCCATACACCAACCCGAGACCGTTACGTGGAGCACTGAACAGAAGAACAATGTCTTTGAATTGATCATCGTTTACATTGCCGGAAATGACGGAACGCGTGCTCTGGGTCGAATCCTCGTATGTCAGCAATTGTTGAATACTCTTAAAATCAAAACCCTGAGTTGCCCGTGCAATTGAAAGCGTTGAGCGCTTAGTCGATCTATCGTTCGTGACAAAAACAAGTTCATAGGTCCCTTCATCGGAGAACGCATCCACCGTGAGTGCTGCGATCGCTCTGGGAAGGTTCGGGCGAAGACTCCGTTCAAGGAACTGGCCGCCGCCGATCTGTTCAAACAACGAGAGAGTAAGCGAGCCGTCCTGCGGATTCATGTGCCGGATGAGCATTTCGAGCATCTGGGTGGACGGGTCTTCCTTTGCAAAGACAACAAATGGCTGGGTGCCTGTTGGGATTGTATACGATTCCGTTTTCGTGATGTCTTCAGCGTGCCGAACGACAGTTATCATGTCCACCGTTGAATGGGACGTCACAAGTGTCCGTCCGATACCGCCGGCGGCATCTGCAACCTTCACATACGTGGGCCCCTCCCCGGTGTGAATTGCATGTTGCCCCTGCAGCATGCCACCTCGGCCATAGAGAAGGGAAATTGAAGATGATCCGTGGTTGGCAACGGCCAAGTCGACCATTCCGTCTCCGTCAAGGTCTTGCGCCGCCAACCCGTGTGGTCTGGCACCAACGGCATAGTGAGAGGATGCCGAAAGGCCTCCGGTCCCTCCGGCATTCCCAAGCACGACGAGCCGTTTCCTTGAGGGATCGACAAAACTTACGTCTTTTTTCCCATCACCATCCACATCTGCAACCGACCACGATGAAACGCCCTCACCCGCTCCGAAAATGGTCGGTGGTCTAAAGTCGGTCGTACTTTCGGCAAGGTAGACTACCAGCCCCCCGGTTGTAGATGTGACCACATCAGGCAATTGGTCTGCGTTCACATCAATGAACTCGACCCACAGAGGGGACGACGGGCACGACAACATCACATTTGACTCAAATTCTCCTGTGGCGTTGCCTGCGTAAATTGCAATTTCCTGTGATTCGGGGAGAGAGACAGCGGCGCGCATGGTACGCTGCCTCGTAACAGGGGTGATAGCCATATCCCCAGGTTCTGAAGGGAGTTGAATCACTACCTGTTCCGAAAAAATCCCCCGTCCGATCCCGTAGAAAAGTGAGAAGTTGTTTGAGAGCCAGTCCAACAGAAGCAGGTCGGTGATTCCGTCGCCGTTGAGGTCGGTAGCATGAAGATCACCTATGGAGATTTCCGGAAAAAGAATCTCGGCAGTCTTGAACGAACCGTCGGACTTGCCGAGAAACGGTGAGATCCCTGACCTTTTCCTGCCGTAAGCAAGAATGTCGTTGCGCTTGTCATTGTTGATATCAGCAATCGCGACCCTTTGAGATACAGTCCCGAGAGCAATCACCCGCTCTTTCCGATTTGTGCCCGATGTGCCAACAACGGACACTGTTGCCCCATCGGCGGAGAGGATAATGAGTTCTTGAGTTCCATTTGCATC